>PQAQ01000018.1 GCA_003105305.1 Candidatus Methylomirabilota bacterium | reverse complement strand
CGACGACCTCTTGAATGCCATTCCCAAGATGGTGTCCGGCGGTGTCCGGACACGTACGGTCTCGATCGATTCCATCAGCTTCGAAACACACGACTTTCAGATGTTCACTTCGATGTAGGCTCACGCATGCCGATCACGTATGAACCCCTCCCTTCGCGAGCCGACAGGCGAGAGGGGAGCACGAGGGGAGCGCGTAGTTCTGCCGGATTCACACCGGTCAGAACGTCCTGTGGACGGTGATAGGCTCAGAAGGACGAGCACGATCAAGGCAGAGGGCGATGGCGTGCGAGCGCTCTTTGCTCAATGGTGCAGCGCCCGGGCCGACAAAGACGAGGATGCACTTCATTGTTGATTCGAGGATGGAGCGGGTCCGCTGTCGATCAATGAGCGTTACGATCGTCAGCTGTTACAGATCGAGGCCGGAATCCTCGGACAGATTCGTGAGCCATTGACCCACGATATGCCGCACGAGATCAACGGCCTCCTTCTGTGACATGGGTTTCTTGGGCGGTTTGGAGCTTTGGAATCCGTGGCGAGCGTCATCCCCAAACAAGGCCTCTGAGCTGGCCGAGTGTTTGAACCTAGCGAGTTGAGTTTTCGAAGCCCAGCCCAGCTTGTGAATGGGGGAGTCGCATGCTCCTTGGATGGCCTCAACTACGTTGTATAGCGTTGCCATGTCGAGCGGCCGCCGCCCCATCATGCGAAGCACCTTGGCCACCGAAGGATTGATTTGTGCGATATCAGCAGCCCGCTGGGACAAGGGCTTGATGGACTCCGGTGTTTCACAGCCAGTCGTGACGACCGTGAGGTTGCCCCGCATTCGAAAATGCGCCGAGACGTTCCCCTGCAGGAACCGGTGCCTCCCTCCGCCACATTGACACCTCGACAACCCCGATGCACGAACCGGTTCCGCATTCGCCCACGTTGTGGTTGCAAGTCCATTGAGCGTCTGCACGGTTTGATCGGCCCTCTGCCGAACCGCTTGGGTGTCCTCAAGACCGGTAAACAACGACGGGGACAAGTAGATTCTGGATTCCAGCATCACGAAGTAGGAGGGCGCAAGTTGGACGACCCCCTTTACGTCAAGTTCTTCACCCAAAATCTCAATGAGCCATTCCCCTGGTGCCGGTTCGTACATGATGCGATCAACCTCTCAAGTGGACGAGACCATCACCATCAATCTATCTAATCCCACCCCCGCGGTTTGCCTTGCCACCCTGAACGGACGCTACCTCTTTGGATGGGCGATACCCAGTGCGTTTCGGGCGTCGGGCAACCGAGACGGGGATTGTGTCTCGCGACTACGTCCCACATCAGTTGCGGAGGGCTTCAGCCAACGCGTGAAGCTTCACACCCTCCAAAACGAACTCGCGTTCGCCGATCGAACAACCAGTTACAGTGACCTTGACGCCGCCCTTCAACATCAGGCACTTTCCGGAATCGATGTACTCCTTCATGCTTGCCGCGTCCTTCGCGACAACAAAGGTGATCATATCGTCCAGGGTTTCTTTGGAGGCACAGCCAAAATAGCCACTATTCGTGTATGCCACACCGGATACCGGGGGAAGCGGCTGCTGCGACTCGTTGCCACCGGAAATCAGCAAGACAACGAGCACGAAAACAAGGACCAGTAGGCTCGCAAGCTGGAATCCCGAAAGGCCACCCGGTAGCCGGGGTCGAGGTGGCGGAGGTTCTCCGCGCTGCACCCGCGCTGACGAGAAATCTCCCACGGGTATCCTCCCGGTTGGATTGCTTACCCAATAGATGGTACTACGCCCCCCAGCCCTGGCCGGGTGTCAACAGGGTGTCAGCAAGACCAGAAACGCGACCGTTGAAGATCGCTTCATTCCTCCAATCAGCTGCAAATGACTTCGTGCGCCCGTAGCTCAGATGGATAGAGCGATGACTCATCTTCACCTTAAGGATGCAAAACGGATGCGAATACGAAAAACCCCCGTGACGCAGCCTTCAAAGGGCTGGGGGTGGAGTGAGAGGACGACATTGGGCAGCGGTTGATGGGCAAGAAGGACCCTAGCCAGCTCGCGTTACGCGGCGCCAGGAGGAACGCGAAAACTCCTAACCGCCCACGTTCGCTTCGATCAGCCAAAGGAATGGGTGCTGGGACTCGGTCATCATCCTGACAGGCCGCGTCTAATCACGTCCGATTACTCTGATTCCTGCCCGATCCTCGCCAGGGAAGAAGGCGGGGAACAATAGCCACGACTGCGTAGCGTCGCACACAGCTCGGAATCACTGCCCCATCCATCCATAATCCGCCCTGGCATCAAAGGGCCACCTTGGGGGGACAATGGATTGAAGGGCGACTACGGAGGCTCAGGATGCCCTACTGGATCTACGAAAACGGCGAGAGTATCGGTCCACTGGAAAGAGCAGAGGTTTCTGCTCGTGCCAAACCCAACTCGCTCGTTAGCTGCGGGCAGCAGTGGATTCACTTTGGTGACCACCCAGATTTTCGAGAGCTTCAACTAACGACGAAACAAGCAAGCGTCGTCCGCACGGCAAACCGATTTGCGAAAGCATGCTTCGTTGCCATCATCGGCGTGTTGTTGATTGTGGCTCTTGGAATTGGCATCGGCTCTCTAGCGTCGCGCCACCGGCCCACGACGGCTGATGATGCTGCCGCCAGCCCTCGGGAAGGGTCGAGGGAAGTGGGCACATCGTCGTCGGCGACAGCGCCAGAACATGCCGGCCGTCCTGCGACAAATCAGAATATCGTAAGTGGCAGCCTACTTTGCGGTAATCCACCTGCGGTGGAGGACCACTTTCTACGAGAAGCTGCCGCGCGCAAGGGGCACATTACCCCACTGGCATTTCGCGCGTGGCGAGCGGAGTGCACACAGGAAACTGTTACGGAGGATGGCACGAGGGTTCTGTGGATCGGTTGCGGCGACGTGCTCGACTATGGGTTCGCCGACGTTGACGGTAACAAGACACCGGACATGGTCGCCATTGCATCCAGAGACGATGGATTCCTTTGGGTGATGATGGTCTATAAGTTCCCAGAGAATCCGGTACCTGTGAGTGAACGTAGCCTGCCTGGATGGAGGGAATACGGGTTTTACATGGGTCTGGTTGAAACCGTCACGGCCATCAAAGGGCCTCCGGTCAGAAAAGAGGGGATGTTCACTACAGTCTGGGCACAGGGTGCGATCGAGACGTCGGTGCGGGTAGATAAACTTCGATCCGAGGTAAACCTCATTTTTCGATGTACGTCTCCGAGTCATGATGGCGCTGAGGTTGTCCAACACCCTGGCATTGAGCAACTACGGCAGGTGTTGTTATCGAGTGATTTAGCTGGCGCTGAACTATTGTCCTTCCTGCGCCGGTATGCTGACTATACGGGGACGTTAGATGCACTAACGACTAATCCTCAGTTACTGTTTGAAGAACTCCAAACAGCAGCAGCGAATGCAACACAACCAGGGCAAATATTTGAGGGATTAGGGCAAACTCGTGCTGCACAACGTGTGCTCGAAGGTATTCTTGGGGCTACGGGGCTTACTGCTGCCTATCTCAACGAATTAGCTGCGGGGAGAATGACGACAGCCGAACGTACGGGTGGCACCCCCGAGCAGTTAATGGCTCAAATGCAGGCAAAGGACGGCTCAAGGCCCGATGCCGCGGACATTGATCCAGGTGCACCTGCGAATGATGCTCAGGTACCCTCCCCTCGTCCCCCCCAAGCGACACCTACCCCCAGATTCACAACCGACCAGCGGGGGAACATGTTCTTGACGGGCGCAACAAAACCGGGCGCTGAAACTCCGCAGTGGGTGCCCGTGTACTCAAACGGCAAGTTTCAAAACCCTAGCTACATGGGCATGGGCGAGGCGTTGGTCGGTGGCTTCGAGGTCGTCACGCCAGACGCTGCAAATGAGGTGGTTGAGTTCTACCGAACATCACTGAGGAACGCAGGATTCACTCTTGACGGCGAGTCCACTTCGTCGGTGGCGGATTCAGGTCGCCGGATCAACGCGCACGACAAAAGCAATCGCCGAACTGTCGAAGTTGCGGTCGGGCGAGACGGTGAAGCAACGATTGTAACCGTCTCGTACAGGCAGGGCCGCTAGTTGGCATGCAGGCAATCTGGGTTGTAGGGGTTGGATCGAGCAACGTCAACCTCGTGGTGCGCTGGCAACCTAATTGAGCGAGCCACATCATGGGAACGTGCTGAGTTGGGTGCGGTTCCCCATCCGCCAGATCCACGGAGGCGTCGGGTTGGAGTCTTCCCACAAACCGCGGCCTTCGATTCGGGCCTGGGTTTCAGCGGCCACCAACATCGGGTCCGCAGGTGCCCGTGGGTAGCACCAGGCGAGGCCCTCGGAGACGATAATCTCCGAGAAATCGTTGCCAAAGATCTCAAGCCTAGCGACGACCGTCGAATGCGATGTTGATTCGGGTATGACGGTGACGATCTTTCCTTCCAGGTTTCGTGTCGCGAAGCTCGCAGCCTCGGCCCCGTGCGATTGACCGATTTCAGGGCAATCGACCCCAGCAAGATCGACCGTCACGAACTCTCGGTCGCGTTTGACGAGAATCGTATCGCCGTCAACAACCCGCTGGCATCGCCCGGTCCATCGAGCGGGTATGTCCGCCCCGAGCAGGAGCGAACTTGACAGTGCCGCGAACATCACAAGGAGGATCCGCTTCCCCATCGCGCTTCCCACCTTCTGATTGTGGCATGCGAGCCGTAACCTGATGGCGTTTGCGGTCAGGTGTTTTCGACTCGAAGTCACACCTCGTATTTATTAGGGTTTGTCCCTCCCACGCGACCCTAATGAGACGGGATCTCCTACGTTTCTTCCGGCTGCTTCGATCTTGCTGACAACATCGCAGTAATCCCTCGGTCTCACTCCGCGTCCAAGTTGCTCGGGCACGGCCTCCCTCCCTCATTTGGGATCAGTGAGGGTTCAATTCGTTTCAGCACTCTTCGGCTCACTCCCAGCGTGGTCGGCTTTATTGGGTGCAGTCGCCTCGGAACCGAGCTGATCCGCTGGTGGCTAGCTCAGACCACAGGAGGGTCGTGACGATGTTGATGAATGTTGAACAAGTGGCCGAGAGGTTGGGGGTGAATGCCAAACGGATCTACTACTACTGCGAGCGAGGTTTCCTCCCTCACATTCGCATTGGTCGGCAGATCAAGTTCTCTAGCGACCAGATCGATCACTGGCTCGAACACGGTGGCACACCCCTCTCGCTACCGGTGGTGGATGACGAACCGGGAGGTTGCCATGTTGAATAGCACCTCCACCGAGACTCCCCCGCGTCGAATTCGAGGAAAATCGCGCTCGAAACCGGGATCCCGATATAAGGCTCGCACTCGCTGGTCTGCGCCCAGAGCGAAGGAAACGAAGGCTCCTTCGCTGTCAGCACAACCACCCTCTCCACCCGCAGCGGGTTCTCCAATTGTCGATTGGGCGTGCTACCTCGTTGAGGTGTTGAAGTGGGCGATCGTGCCCATCCTCCATGGTTCCAAGCGGCCGGCCGGGTCGGGATGGAACAAGCCTCGATCCGCCGCGAACCCAGAGGGTTTCATCACGTGCCGCCAGGATGCTGCCGCTACCTGGAGGGGCAACGACCAGCTCGGGATTGGAGCCGTGCTGGGTCCTTCAGGCATTTGTTCGATCGACATAGATGACCCGAACCGCGCCAGGGAAGCACTTGCGAGCGTTGGGATCGACCTCGACAAGCTCATGGCATCAGCCGTTCGGCTCGTAGGGAATCCCGCACGAGCCAAGCTCGTCTACTTGACGCCCCCCGGTGCTGATCTCGGGCCAAAGAGATTCACCGTAGCAGATCCTACCAACTCGACTGGCAAGCCGATCACAGTGTTTGAGCTTCGGGCTGGGCCAGTCCAGGACGTACTGCCGCCCTCCGCCCATCCTGGCACCGGCAAGCCCTACGAGTGGCTGAATCCACCCTGGAGGCCCGATGGTATCGAAGAGCTTCCCCGCGAACTGCTTGAGCTTTGGCTCGACTTTGACAACAAGGTGCCTCAGCTTGTGGGGAAGACGAACGACGACGAATCCGAGCGAAGGAAGATCGTGCACGAGTTCGTTGAGCAAAGTTCGCACGATCCGTGGAGCCTCGTCCGGGACCAGATTCGGCGAGCGATCACCGTTGAGGATGTTCTGACCCAAATGGGTGCGACCAGGAAGGGGCAACGCTCGTTCTTCTGCCCTTTTCACGATGAGAGCAACCCTTCCTTCGCAACCTGGGATTCGGGTGAGGGGTACGACCTGTGGGTCGACTTCCATGGGAACGCTCCAGTGGGTCGACCATCGTCGAGTGGGTACACCATGGGCGATGTAATCGACCTCTATCAACACCTCCACAAACTCTCCAGCCCTGGTGCGGCAACTACTGCAATGGCGAAACAGCTCGGAATCCCACTTCCCGACGTGGAGTATCAGCACACCCCCCGCGGGACGGTTTGGAGGAAGCGCACCCGTGATGGCATCTCCGACCAGCTGCTCTCGAACTTCAATGCGACGATCGTCGAGGAAGTTCTCTCTGACGACGGTGCCGAACAGGAGCGGAACCTGAGGATTGCAGGCGATGTGGGTGGTGAGCCGCTTCCTCTGATTAGTGTCACCGCCGAGCAGTTCGCAGGCCTCGCGTGGGTAACCAACCAGTGGGGCAGCCGTGCAATCGTCCGCGCAGGACAAAGTACGAGGGACCACCTGCGGGCTGCAACCCAAATCCTGTCTCCCAGCCCGCAAGTCAATCAGGTGTTCGCGCACACCGGTTGGCGACTCGTTGGCAACGAGTGGATCTTCCTTCACAACTCTGGGGCAATTGGTGCGGATGGCCCTCGGTCCGATGTGCGTGTGGACCTCCAAGGGACCCTCCAAGCGGTCGAGTTGCCCGAGCCACCTTCGGGTGTGGAACTGGTGAACGTCGTCCGCGCACTCCTGGAGCTGGAGAAGGTGGCTCCGCCCTTGCTCACGCATCCGTTGTTGTGCGCAATCCTCCGGTCGGTGCTGTGTGAGGTCGAGCCTGCGTTGTACTCAATCTTCCTGGTGGGTCCAACTGGAGCCGGAAAGTCTTCGCTCATCGCTGTCTACCAGGCAGCGTTTGGACCGCGCTTCCGGCTCGATCATCTAGTCGCTGGTTGGGCGTCAACCTCGAACGCCCTCGAACGAATTGCATTCCAGGCCAAGGACATCATCGCAACATTCGACGACTTCGCCCCAAGCGGCGCAGCTGGGGACGTGAGGAAGATTCACGGCACAGCTGAGCGAATCCTTCGGGGGGCTGGAAATCGGAGTGGTCGCGCTCGGTTGAGATCCGACTCCAGCTCCCGGCCCACCTACTACCCACGCGGACTGATTGTGAGCACCGGTGAGGACGTGCCCAAGGGTCATAGTCTGCGCGCCCGCACTTTGGTCCTTGAGGTTGGTCCAGCCGATATCGACTTTTCCGAGCTGACGAAGGTTCAACAGCTGGCCGAGGACGGAATGTACGCCTCCGCAATGGCTGGCTACCTGAAGTGGCTGGCGTCGCGCATAGATCGCCTCAAGCGTGGCCAAAGCTTGAACTCTCACAGGGCACGGAATCTCTTCAAAGTCGGTATGCATCACAGACGGACACCGGAGATCATCGCAAGTTTGTTCACCGCTGCCGAGGTCTTTGGGGAGTTCGCGGTCGAAGTCGGTGCCCTGAGCGTTATCGAAGCATCCGAATGGCTGGATCGCACGCGACGCTCGCTGTTGGCCTGTGGGAGCGCCCAAGCCGACCACCACCGCTCCGCCGATCCGGTGGACATGTTCCTCAGCTTTCTTGCGTCAGCGCTCGACGGTGGCGAAGCGCACGTGGAATCGGCCAACGGTGGACCACCGCCCGACGCATCATCCTGGGGTTGGAGAGGACAAGGCTCAGGACGTCTCTACGATATTCGGCCAACGGGTGTGCTGGTTGGTTGGGTGGACGATCAGGATTTGTACCTGAACTCCGAAGCCGCTTACGGGGTTGTTGCATCGATCGCCGACTCCCTTGGGGAATCGTTGGGGATCTCTCTCACGGAACTGACGAAGCGGATGTTCCAGCGACGGCTGCTAAAGACCCACAACAAAGGCCGCCACAAGATCAAGAAACAGCTTGCGGGCGCGCAACGCCGAGTCCTCCACGTTTCCACCTCATCGGTGAGGGGGTAAGGCCGATGTGCACACCCCATGGTTCTTCGGGCCTAGTTCGAGCTGGGAGGCATCAGGCGCAGCGCCGCTCGTTGTTGGTTACTACCCTACGTTGGCCACCGCCCGCCGTTGGGCCGCGACATCACCGTGCGTCGGTCCACGATTCGCTTCTGATTGACGCGATATTGTCGTTGATTCTCTCGGTGCGGTGGCGGATCGTCCCGCGATTCCCGCAGATCGGTGATACCCCCATTGATGAGGAAGATCCCCCGATCAGGGGATGGTGCTCACGAGGACTTGGTGGGAAATGGCCCCGTCTAGCGCGCTCCCGCCCCGCAGAATGCGGGAATCGCGGGAATTGCGGGAGCAGCCCTCTCCCAAAATGCGGACCTCGTCGCTCGTTGCCTTCACTCCCGAGTGGACGCACGGATGGTCAATTGTCGGGCCTCCGCCACCTTCGTTGTCACGGCACGTCCACTCCCACCACCCTTCGTGGGAGAGTCTTCGCTTCAGCCCCCCATCCTGCATATGGGCTTCTCCCAACCGAAGGTGGGAGCGAATGGACCCCGCGCGAGTGGTCATTCCGGGAATCCAGGATCCGCTCGGGTTCTGACGGGATCGAAGTGTCATCGGTAAAGGCCATAGGGGGTCGTCGTCGCATAGGACGGATTTCGGTTTATGCGAGCTGCCAAGCTCTTGATTCGAAAGGGGCTGCAAGTCGCTGCCGGAGGCACAATTATGTCGGCATGGAGAGGCTGCGCTCGCACGCGCTCTCCAGGATATGCGGCTTCCCCCTCATTACCCCCGGCGGGGATCGTTGGATATGCACCCAAGGGAACCTGGGACACGGTCCCTCGTTTCGCGGAATTCACTCCGTCTCTTCGACAGCGAGCGCGCGTCTGCGAAGTGAACGAAGATCCGATTACCATCGGCGCTTTCCAGGACGCGCATATTCCTGCTGCCGGAGTTTCGCGAGCGAATCGTCTTCTCCAGGAAACCGGCGCGCCCATCTACAGCTCTAGGTCCATTTCGATCTCTTGATTGCCAATCTAAGAACCTTCCATAAGAACTTCTAATCCAACAACTTATCGCGACATGCTCCCCGCATGCTCCCCGTGCGAAGTGTCGCTCGACAGTGAAAGGAGTGCGTGATGCCCAGCCACATCCTCAAGCGAAAACGCGCCGACGGAAGTGTCGGATATCAAGTTCGGATCGCGGTCGGGAAAGACCGTGATGGCAAGCCGAAGTTCGTGATTGAGACCTTTGACAAGTGGGCCGACGCCGTCGCTCGCAAGAACAAGATCTTGAGTGAGCGCGACGAGGGTATCGCTGTCGTCCCTCAGCGGACCCCCGTCGGCGAGTACTTGGACGCCTGGCTTGCCGGGAAGAAGCACGGCCTCAGACCAAATACTCACGAGGGGTACGAGCGCGCCCTCGACCTCTACGTCCGCCCGTACCTCGGCACCCGGAGGCTCGACCAGCTCAAACCAATCGAGTTGGAAACTTGGATCAGCCAGCTCCTCGACAAGGGCCTGTCGCCCCGGACCGTACGGTATGCCTTCGGACTGGTCAGCGACGCCCTGGGTCACGCCGTTCGCATGGGAATGCTGCCCCGCAACGCCGCCAAGAGCGTAAAGCCCCCGAAGCAGACCCGCAGAGAGATGCAGGCGCTCGACGCCGAGCAAGTGCGGGGGCTGCTCAAGGCCATCAAGGGCAGCAGGCACGAAACCCTGTTCCGCCTCATGTTGTACAGCGGCCTTCGACCAAGCGAGGCCCTTGGTTTGAAGTGGAGCGACATCGATCTCGAAGGCGGAGTGATCAAAGTGCAGCGGTCGCTTACGTGGACCTCGAAGGAATGGTCCGTGGGGGACACGAAGACAGCGTCCGCCAGACGGAGTATTCCGATCGCAAAGTGGATGGTCTGCCTCCTCACAACCCACCGGCGTCTACAAGCGACTCGTCGAATGAAGATCGCCGACATCTGGCAGGATCACGACCTCGTGTTCCCCGACGAGATTGGAGGGCCGTTGCGTCCCGCAAATGTGCTCAGGCGTCACCTTCGTCCGGCCCTCCGGAAGGCTGGACTGCCCGACACGATCCGGTTGTATGACCTCCGCCACACCTGCGCCACGCTGATGCTCGCCGAGGGCTTGAACCCAAAGATCGCAGCCGAACGTCTCGGTCACGCCTCCATCCGGATGACGATGGACGTGTACAGCCACGTGACGCCGACGATGCAGGAGGAAGCCTCAGCGAAGCTCGACTCGATCCTCGGAGATCAATAGCTCGACGTAACTCGTCCCACGAGGAGATTCGAAAAAGCGCCCCACCTCGGGGCGCTTTTCGTTTCCTGACCCCCATCAACAAAAAGCCCGGGACCAGCTGCAACTGACCCCGGGCGCAACACGAGAAGGGAGACTTCCCGTGCCGCTCAAGATCCATCTTACGCTCAAGTCATCCAACCAAAAAACCGGCGAGATTCCGGTCTCCACATCGTCGGCTGACACCTGCCCGCCGAGTTGCCCATTGAGGCGGTGTGGCTGTTACGCGCTTTCCGGGCCAGTTTTCCTCCATTGGAGGGCGGTCAGCGAAGGGCGCCGCGGAAGCGACTGGGGAGAGTTTTGCTCGCAAGTCGCCGCCCTACCCGAGGGCCAGCTCTGGAGACACAACCAAGCCGGAGATCTTCCCGGTGCCAACGGGGTTATTGACAAGAAGTTGGTTTGCCAACTAGTCGAAGCGAACCGCGGGCGACGTGGTTTCACATACACCCATTACCCGATGACCAAACGCAACGCTGCGGTGGTTGCACATGCAAACGAACACGGTTTCACCGTAAACCTCAGCGCCAACAACCTCACTCACGCAGATGAGCTGGCAGACCTTGACGTTGGACCTGTTGTCACGTTGGTGCCGGAGGGCAGCCCGTCTAGAACGGTCACACCAGCTGGACGCAAAGTGATCCTGTGTCCGGCGCAGGATTCTGTTGCGATCAGTTGCGCGAGCTGTGGAATTTGCGCTCGTCATCACAGAGGGTTTGTCGTCGCATTCAAACCACACGGGACCCAGCGTCGGCAGGCGAACAGCATTGCAGAGGCATAGCGCCTCCGTGTCTGCGCCGCGCTGGTAACGGCATCACCACACCGAATTGTCAGCCGTCCAACCGTCACTGTCGTAGCTGGAAAACACTGCGGCATCGAACACGCACGGAAGTACGCCAGCGGCCCGGCACAGCTCGCGTATGCCCTGTAACACGAACCTGTAGTAGTGCTCGTCCCCCAACGCGCTGGCCGACAGCTTTACCGGGAAGCCAGCTCCGTTGAGCCATTTCACGATGCGGCTGTCGATGGGAATCTCGTAGAGCGTGAGACCAAGACCCTGGAGGAGATTTCGCGCCTGCTTCGGCCCGACTCCAGCGAGCATTGACTGAAGGTCAGCGGCAGCCCGCACCTCGGCATCGGGGGATCGCTTCGCACACATGCCCTTGAGGGTGGCATCAATTTCCAGCCAACGATCTGTATCCACCACCCTCAGATTGCGGGACAAATGCACTCCTATCCGATTGACGAAACGAATCCCACCCCAGTCCGTCAGTGTGTTTGTGACGAATTTCGTCCGGGAGCGAGCACCGCGCACCCTGGCCAGGGACAAAGGGAACGGCCTGTGATTGATGAATAGGTTCACTCGGCTTTGCGGACCCGATCTTTGTTGACTGGTCAACAGGCACCCGACCAGCACGTCCCAAAAACGCTCCTTCGAGATTGTGGGCGGCCTCTTCCAGAGGTTCTTCCCGATCCGCTCCTTCACAAAAGGGTTGTCCGACTGCGATGCAACGATCGCCTTCACTCGTTCGACATCAGAGTCCTCAAATTCCCAAACCAGCTTCATGGCCCAACCAAATCCGTAGGAAGTGACCGTAGGATGGCCGTCTCGCGCACCGACTAGTAATACTGCCGGATGTACCCGTAAGCCCGATCGAACAGGTCCTGGTCCTGGTGGAGACGGTACTTGAAGAGCGTCTTGCGGAGCGCCATCTTGACCTCGCGCTCGCCGGCGTGCGTGTTCTGCCAGCCGTCAAATCGGACGAAGCGGACGATCTCGTCGATGTCGTTGACGACGCGCTCGACCATGATCGGCGTATCGACGTTTCTCGCCTCCTCGAAAAGCTCGGTCAAAGCCGCCTTTCCTCGCTCCTCGTCCACGATTGGTTCGGCTGTTTGCTCTGCCGCGACCACGTCACGGGCCAGGTCGAGCAGCGCCTTCAGGAAGTCAATGCTGACGAGCAACCCCTGCTCGTGCCTTTGCTTCAGCTCTTCGAGCCGCTCGCCCAGCGCCTTGAACCTCGGATCGTGAAGGCGTCGTCGTAAGCGCCGAGCGATCTTGATCTCGATCTCCTTACCCTTCTTCTCCGGGTCGGGTGTGCGCAGCACAGCTTCAAGCAAATCCGCATCCACGATGAGGGTCTCCAGATCATCCCGGATGGCATCAACGTGGACGTGCTCGTGGATCAGCTCGATGGTCTTCGGCCCGAGAACGTGCCACAGGAGCTTTCCCGTGCCGGTCGAGGGCTTCACCGACTCGTACACCTGGGTCAGCCATCGGTAATCGGTCTCGTGCTGGTTCAGGATCGAGTCGGGCGAGATGGCCTCCCACAACCGGCTGACGTAGCTGTAGTCCGCGGCGAAGCGGTCACGCGTGTCGTTGTTGGGCAGGCACTGCTGGGCGGCAATCAGGCCCTCGTAGCCACCGATGGTGCGATCGACCCCCTGGAAGTACGCGAGGCACTTCTGCATCGCCTCCGGCAGCTTGGCCTTCAGCTCGTTGATGTTTCTGACGACGCGGGTGATGCCCTCCTCGTCGAACTGGATCGCCTGGGCCACATCGTCGAAGATGCCGAGGTAGTCCACGATCAGGCCGTGCGTCTTTGCCTCGCCGTAGGGCCGATTGGTGCGGCAGATCGCCTGCAGCAGCGTGTGGTCGCGCAGCGGCTTGTCGAGGTACATCGCCTGCAGGATCGGGGCATCGAAGCCGGTGAGGAGCTTCGAGGTGACGATCAGCACCTTCAGCGGGTCGGCAGGGTCGCGGAAGCGGTCGAGGAGATGTTCCTCGGCCTCCCGCTCCCGGTGGTACGGCGCGTACTCGTCCTCCCCGCTGTTGACCGTCATGACGATGTCGGAGACCTCGGACGGCAGGTACTCGTCCAGCGCCTTCTTGTAGAGCACGCAGCTTTGGCGGTCGAAGGTCACCACCTGCGCTCCGAAGCCGCTTGGCTCGACCTTCTCCTGGTAATGGCGGGCAATATCGGCGCAAATTGCCTGGATCCGCTCCGGTGACTTCACCAGCACGGCCATCTTCGCCGCGGTCTTGGCAAGCAGATCCCTGTCCAGGTCGCTGAGGCCGCCCGTCAGCTCCTTGAAGGCCTGGTCGATCGCCTCCTTGTCGATGTGCAGCTCAAGAAGGCGAGGCTCGAAGTGGAGCGGCTTCGTGGCACCGTCGCGGATCGACTCCTCGAAGCCATAGCGGCTCAGGTAGCCCGTGTCGTCCTGTTCGGCCCCGAACGCATAGAAGGTATTGCGGTCAGCTCGGTTGATCGGCGTGCCGGTGAGTCCGAAGAGGAAAGCGTTTGGAAGAGCCTCGCGCATCCTGCGGCCAAGGTCTCCCTCCTGGGAGCGGTGGGCCTCATCGACCATGGCGATGATGTTGCTGCGGTCGTTGATGACGCCAGCGGCCTCGCCGAACTTGAAGATGGTCGTGATGATGATCTTTCGCACGTCGTGCCCGAGCAGCCGCTGCAACTCGGCCCGGCTGTCCGCCTTCACCAGGTTCGGGGTGTCGGACGCGTAAAAGGTGCTGGAGATCTGGGTGTCGAGGTCGATCCGATCTACCACGATCATCACAGTTGGATTGCCCAGCGCCGGGTGAAGACGCAGCTTGCGGGCCGCAAACAGCATCAGCAGGGACTTACCGGATCCCTGGAAGTGCCAGATCAGGCCTTTCTTCGGATGTCCGGCCACGACGCGCTCGACGATCTTGTTGACCCCGTCGTACTGCTGGTAACGGGCGACGATCTTGATCCGGCGCTTCTTCTTGTCCGTGGCAAAGGCGGTGAAGTTGGCGAGCAGATCCAGCAGCACGTGCGGGCGCAGCATCGATTCGACGGCGCTGTCGAGCTGCTGCAGGGCTGGTGTGGAGGTCCCCGCCTCGACCCGCCACGGCCCCCACAGCTCGACCGGAAGCCCTACTGACCCGTAATGAAAGTCCTTGCCCTCAGTGGCAACGGAGAGCAGGTTCGGCACGAACAGCTCCGGCACGTTGCGCTCGTAGTCGTCGTGCACCTGGAGGGCCCCATCGAGCCAGCTTTGACTGGCACGGACAGGGGTCTTCGCCTCGATCACGACCAGTGGGATGCCGTTGACCAGCAGCACCAGGTCGGCCCGCTTCTCCGTGGCCCCGGCCCGGTAGCTGTACTGCGTGGTGAC
>PQAQ01000017.1 GCA_003105305.1 Candidatus Methylomirabilota bacterium | reverse complement strand
GAAAGTCGTCGGCTTAACCTGACTAATAATTAATAGGGCGAAGGGTGACTCGGCGGTGGTCTCTGAGAGAAATGCGATACACCGTGGTATTTGGAGGAGAGTCAAGCCAGGGTGAAAAGCGTGAAGATGGAAGTGAAATCCGAAGCGATCATTGAAGCGGTCAAGAGTATGAAGAAGGAAGAGCGAGAGGCTTTTCTGGAAGACCTACTGGCCTCAACGTCGCCTGAGCATCTTGCGAGCATCCGGGAAGCCCGGGAACAATATAAGGCCGGAAAAGTGAGAGCCCACAAAGAGATCTTTGGCCGGTGAGCGACCGGCCCGGTGAAGACACGCGGGCGTGCACCACGACCGCTGGTGTCCCGAGTTGGATAAGCTCTTCCGGATACGACTGAACTGGCTGCTCAGCGGTATGAACAGTAGCCCCTTCCGCCCTTCGTTGCACAACTCCTCCGATCAGACAAGGTTGCTCGTACGTATTCCGGTCCATGAGGGAATCGGTATATCTTGACATGGCATATTTTCTGAGTGAAGATTGAACATCAGCAATTTACTGAATATCAGTCATCGAAAGGGGGCCAATTATGCCTGCCGTGAAGATGTGGGGGCGTGGACAACTGACGATACCCGCCTCCGTGCGAAAGGAACTCCATCTCGATGAGGAGACCGTGCTGAACATTGTGAAGGTAGGAGATGCGCTCCTGCTCACACAGCAACGACTGGTTGGCGATGCGCTGGCCGGCAAGGCTCAGAAGGAAATGGACAAAGGCGACTTGAGCCTGGAGGACCTTTTGGAAGATCTGCAGAAACAGCGCAAGCGCTACAACCGGGAGCGCTATGGAGCTTGAACGGTGGAAGGTATTCCTCGACACCAGCGCGCTGATCGCGGGGATCGTATCTGCAACCGGCGCGGCGCGCGAGGTACTACGACTGTGTGAGGCTGGAGCAGTGGAACCTCTTGTGTCGAGACAGGTGCTGACCGAAGCAGACCGGAATCTTTCAGCCAAACTCCCCGCGTTGGTTCCAGGCTACCGTCACCTGATGCGCCGCATGTCACCGGTACTGCTGGAAGATCCTATACGCGCGGAAGTGGCGCGAGCTGCGCAGATCATTCATCGGAATGATGCGCCGATCCTGGCGGCAGCGATCAACGGACAGGCGGATTATTTGATCACATGGAATACCAGACACTTCCACACGCCGTCGGTCAGGCGGGTGGTTCGTTTTCGTATCGTGACTCCTGGTGAGTTTCTTGAGGAATTTCGGCGGCCATTGTCCGCCGATACGTAAGGGCTGCTTCTGGCTCCGCCACACGCTGTCCGGTCGGCCGCGACCGGACGTGAAAGGACGACCGTTATGAATACCGCCCTCATCACCGGGATTACGGGCCAAGACAGCTCGTACCTGACCGAGCTGTTGCTCGCCAAGGGCTATACCGTCCACGGCCTGATCCGCCAGGCCAGTACCTTCCACGCGCAGCGGCTCGACCATCTCTGCCTGATCGATGGTCGGCTGGCGTGGCTGCAGCGGCCGTGAAGCAGGGATGGGAGAGGCTACGCGGGGGGCTGCCACTCATACCTAGAGAATCTGGTTCTTGAGTTCGTCAGCGGTCAAGCGGGCTCCGGACGGACGGCTTTACAATCGGAAGTACATTCTGATATAAGTAAGGCAGTTGATGTGACCCCGGAGGAACTATGCCAACGACCCTTGATCGAATCGTCATCGATCCCGATGTCTGCATGGGCCAACCCATCATACGCGGTCTCCGTATCACGGTTGCCTTTCTCTTGAAGCAGCTTGCTTCCGGCATGACCGTTCCAGAGATTCTTCACGCCTATCCTGAGCTGGAGGAAGAGGACATTCGCCAGGCAGTTCAATATGCCGCGTGGCTTGCCAGCGAGCAAGCTCGTCCACTTCCTACGGTAGGTGGAGGTCGTGGCTAAACTTCAGTACCTTGCGGACATCCACATCTCTCCACTCACCGTCGAAGCGCTTCGGGTTGCTGGTTACACGATTCAGCGGATAGCGCATGTTCTTTCTCCTCGGGCAAGAGATTCTGAGATCGTCGCTCTTGCCCGTTTGGAAGGCTGGGTTATTCTGACGCAGGACCTTGATTTCTCTGCCTTGGTAGCCAAATCAGGTGACACGCGACCCAGCGTTGTCTCGCTCCGTTTGGATAATGCATCCCCAGCAAGGGTTACGCAACTCCTCTTGTCCGTCCTCCCCGACCTTGGGAATGAACTCACCCGGGGAGCGATCGTCTCGGTAGACGAAGGTGGTATCCGTATCCGCATGCTACCCGTTACATAGCGTTTCCCCTCCTGTCGAACATTCACCCCAAGGCGTGCGTCATCAACGGGGGCCAGTCCTGAAGAACGTAACTTCCGGTATCTACGCGGACGGCTCGATTGAACGCTTCATCGGGAGCCCTTACATGCCAATTGTCCCCATCACCGGCCAAGGCGGCTCGTATCTGGCCGAGCTGCTGCTCGCCAAGTGTTATACGGTTGACGGGCTGATCCGGCGGATCTGAGTATGTCCTGGCGGAGTTCGAACGGGTGGCGGTTCTGGCGCGGGAGCAGGACGGACGGATCATTGTTGATTACGGCATCGGCGCCTCGTGGCAGCCAGAGGACTTGTCGCGACTCATCAATGAGGCTAAGGTGTTTGTTCAGCGAATACGAGTCTACCTCATTAGTGTTGGGTTCTCGGTGAAGTGATACGTAGTTCGTCGATGAGAGTGACTTGCGAGTAGATACAAGGGGGCAATGTGATTGACGTATGTATTTGTACGCATAACCCTCGACGATATATCCTTTCGCTGGTCTTGAACGATCTACGCAAACTCAATCTTAAGGTGTTCGGCATCGGAGTCCGCCCCGTCGTTTCACAATCGGAAGCCTTGGGCGACAAGATTGAGCTTTCCGAAGGTTTTTTCAGGATAAACTGGCAGGGTCAGAATACAGTCGAGGAGGTCGAAAACGACCTCTGGGTTTCCACAAGCCTCCGGATCCGGCTCTGGCAGGAGAAAAAATCACATCTACTCAGGGAAGGCCGGGAACAATATAAGGCCGGAAAAGGGAGAACTCATCAAGAGATCTTTGGCCGGTGAGCGATCAGCTCGGCAGGAGTCACTGTTCGTGGAACCAGAGACGATAGCGAAAGTACCGTACCGCTCGACACATGATACTGATCAAGGAGATGTGTCGATGGCTACGGTCCCAGATCCCGTGAATTACAGCGTTCAGCGTTTCCTGGCCGCACTGCGACAGCGCGTGCAGACAGCATATTTGTATGGATCGCAGGTCAGAGGGACGGCTACCGAGTGGAGCGATATCGATGTCGCGGTCGTGTCACTGGATTTCTCTGCCGATCTGTTTGAGGAGCGACTGAGGCTGATGCGTCTGGCTGCACAGATCGATGACCGCATTGAGCCCCATCCCTTTACACCGGAGGATTTCAACGATACCGATCCGCTGGTGAGTGAGATTCGACGGACAGGCGTGCGGATCGCGTAGGCTCGTTTGAAAACTGGCAACCTGGCCGAGCTGTGGCTGGCGAAGGGCTACACGGTTCACGGCCTGATCCGGCAGGCCAGCGCCGTCCATCCACAGCGGTTCGATCATGTCTACCGAGGCCCGCAGGATAAGGGGATACACTGCCTGATCGCTGGGCGGCTGGCGTGGCTGCAGCGGCCGTGAGACGAGGTAATTCAGGGACGGTCTCCACGCGAGTTAATCGAGCAGCAGCCACGGATGATTGAAATCCCAACGATTGTTATCCTTTGTCACATGTCTGCTACGAACCGAAGCCTGTAGGAAGGTGACGCAAAACATTCTGTTTCGATGCGCAGTAGGCGGGGTTTCGATTATGAGGACGCGTAAAGGGTGATCATTCCAGACCTGATGTCATGTCTCTTGGGTTAAACTTTCAAAAAAGCTATTTCGTAGGACGCCATCCCTTTGGGATGGTTGGTGGCATGCTTTGCAAGGGCTTTGGCGATGAGATTAAAGCGATCACCGGGAAAGGAATTGGGAACGATGACCAGCCCACAATGTCGTCGATGTTCGTTGAAGAAGTGAACAGTTAATGTAATGAAATCGTCTCGGTTCCGGGTGATGAGGCATCTCGCGTGGGCGGCTGCATAGTCCAATTGTTCCTGATCCGACACCTGGGTCATTCCAACGTCATGAGCACTGACTGCATCCAGTCCGTTTTT
>PQAQ01000016.1 GCA_003105305.1 Candidatus Methylomirabilota bacterium | reverse complement strand
GACCGGAGAGATGGTCGCGTCCATGAAACCGGGATCGGTCATCGTCGATGTCGCCATCGATCAGGGCGGCTGCATCGAGACCAGCCGTCCCACCTCACACGGCGATCCTGTCTATACCGTACACGGCATCCTGCACTACTGTGTGGCCAACATGCCGGGCGCCTTCGCCAGGACCTCGACCTTTGCCCTCACCAACGTCACGCTTCCCTACGCCCTTCGACTCGCCGACGGCGGGTGGCGTCGAGCCGTCCTGGAATCCCCGGAGCTTGCGCTGGGACTGAATGTGGCCCTCGGCCACGTCACCCACCCCGCTGTAGCCAACGCACACAGCCTGACCTGCGTGCCGCCGCTGGAAGCGGCGAAGAGTTAGCGCGAGGGGCACTCCCCTTCCTCATGGCAACTCAGACGAACCGGCCTGATGTCGGCTCCCACGTGGCGGCTGTGTATAACGCCATGCTGGCGGAGTACGACCAGATCGAGAGCCAGTTTTATTTCGCCGAGTGCTATCAGGTCTACCGGGAAACGGTCGAATGGATTGTTCGCGAGCGACCGGACGGTCTGGCCATCGACTTGGGGTGCGGAACGGGAAAGCAGACGATCCTGCTGGCCGGGCGACGCGGTCGAGTGGTCGGGATCGATATCTCCGACCAGATGATCGAGGCGGCGCGCACACGATGCGGCAGTCGGCCCGGTATCGGCTTCGTGACCGGCGACATTACGAGGCTGCCGTTCGAGGATGGTTGCGCCCAGGCCATGGTCGCCTATGGCGATGTCATCGGTCACAACTTCACCGCGGTCGATCTGGTGCTGCGAGAGATGGTGCGGGTCTGCGCCCCGCGCGGCCTCATCTCGTTCGAAATCGATTCGAAGTGGTGTCCCGACCTGCTCTACCTTCCGAAGGAGCTGTGGCAGGCCATGACGACCCGTGGCGGGCACCTGCGCGAGTGGAAGGAGATGCAGTTTAAGACCTTCACCTGGCCGGAGCTGACGCGCCTGTTGCAAGCGCACAATCTGAGACTTGTTGAGGTTCGGAGCATGAACATCCTCACCATGCTGTTTCCCCCCTCGCTCCTCTTCCGCCAGAGGCAGGACGCACCGAGTTTCGATGCCATCTTCCGGCGCGTCATGGCACTCGACCTGGAGCTGGGGAAGCGCTGGCGATGCGGCTCTACTCGCATTGTCACGGTGGAGAAGCCGTGAACCAGAAGAGCTTCTCCTAAAGGTTGAGCACTTCAATCGAGAACCTATCCAGTGAGAATTTTGAGAATCTGCCTTGCAAGGCCCTCGTCTATCTCTTGATGCCTGGGAACGGCCCGCTTCCGCCCGTTAGGTCGTGCCGCGCGCCGGGACGGACAAATATACACCCAGCCTCTTTCAACCTCTTGATGAGGTCCTTTCGTTTCACACCGCAACCGCGATCTCTTTACTTTTGTGATCTTCAGGAACCTCGTCCAGGACCAACAGTTTGTAGGCATCGATAATATTCTCTTCCAGCTCTTTTAGGGTTTTCCCCTGGGTCATCACCTCCGGATTGTCAATCAGCTTACCGATCCAGAATTTGTCGCCTTTCCAGTACACCATGTTGAGTTTCGTTTCCATACATTACTCCTTCGTAGCTACTCAGGTTCTCACATCAGCCCTCAGTTGCCACCAGAAGCTGGACGCCCCGCGTTACAATGCCCCCTTCCGCCGCGTGATGGCGCTCGACCTCACGCTGGGGAAGTTTCTGCGATGCGGCTCCACCCGAATCGTCACGGTGGAGAAACCGTGAATAGAGCGGAGAGTGGTGGTACGCGGATTCAATGACTAAAGCTTACAACTGATCATTCCCTGCTGCTGTCGATCCCGACTACAGTGAGATCGAGTCGGCTTGCCGCGTCCCGCTGTCGTATATCTGCCGTGATAAATGGAATTCGTATCCCTGACATCGCCTGAAAGGCCTGCACTGAGGCCAAATGAAGGGCGTCAAGCGTCTTGACTCCAGTGGTCTGGATGAGTCCTTCGGCATTGGTGAGAACCAGCGGCGTTACCGCGACAAGTTCCCAATAACTGCGATCCTTCCGAATGCGCGAGAGGATCGCAGCGAAATCATCTTCGGTCAGTTCACCCGACGTACGCCGTCGGCACAGTGCCGACATCGTCTCAACCGGCGTAATGGCCGACGAGAGGAAACGATAGCGCCGTAAGGACGCTCGCGCTTGGGCAGAACCCGCTTCCCGGACATACCGTTTAAGCAGGACACTGGTGTCGAAGTACGCCCATGGCGCCAGCCTCACGATTCGTCTCGCTCCTCGCGAAGCGTGTGGGAGATGGGTCGGCCTTTCAATGGCCGTGGTGCGCACGCAGGGAGGGGAACGCGTTTGGAGGCCCGATGTAATAGTCCTGCCGCTTCCAGTCGTCGAACTTCCGCCTCCCCGACTCCTGATGGTTCCAACGGCCTGATGACGCCGATAGGTTTTCCGCGTTCGGTCAACACCACCTCTTCTCCGGCCTTGACCGCCTTGACGGCTTTTGAAAACTGCTGATTGGCTTCCCGCAATCCTATCTTCATCTCAACCTCACCGCTGATGTAGTGACATCACTAGATTACCTTGGAAGCACAGAGTCGTCAACGGAAACATCAGCGTCCATGTCTTGTTCCGTCTCGTGATGGCACTCGACCTGGCGCTGGGCAAGGTCCTGCGGTGCGCGGTCTAATTGTGATGACGACACCGAAGAAGCGGCTGACCTCAGGCATGGGCCGGCAGGTTGCGTAGCGCGGGGAAAATGTCTTCGGGTTTCTGGCCTGTTACGTTGAGGTAGAGCGCGTCGGGGCACAGATCAATCTTGTCGCCCCAGACCAGCTCACCGGCTGAACCGATAGCAACCTGTGCAAACACGAGCGGATCGCGCCGCAGAGCGAACACACCTTGGCCCACCGCCTCCGAGAGATCCACAGTCCAGGAAACGCCGTCGTCAAGCACCAACTCCAGACGTTACCCAGACAAGACCGTGACCCTGGACACCCTTCTCATGGCCCAATGCCCCCGCACTCCCCGATTTTACCAGATATTACCAAGGATGACGTTGCTCATACACACTCCATGTGATAAGGACTAACGTTTGAGGTGGTCGGCCGCCGGAGAGCGCAGCGCGGAGGGAACCTGCAAGCGCAGCTTGCAGGCGGTCCGGCTGACCGAGAGGTTAGGTCGCCACACGAGAGAACTCCCACTTGGCTCTGAAATCTTTGTCGTGTGTGGTTGGCTGAAGCATTTCCTCAATGACGGAATGAGTATTTGTTCCGATTGCGTTCAGGCGGAGCGTGACGGAAATATTTCCTGCCACAGGTTCGGGGTCTTGCTCGGAAACCGTCGACGCTTTGAACTCAACCCGACCGGGGCCGGTAATAATCACCTCTGAACTTGACGATTCGACAGTCATTGAATCGACGGAGCTCGATATACCTGGACCGCGAGAGAAGTGCATCCTGTGTGGGGGAGATAGCTTGAAGTCAGCCCAATCGTCGAGAACTTGCCCGTTCGCAAGCGTAACTGTTACGCCGCAGCGATGAAAAGGAATAACAAGGGGTTCAGGGCCTGAGGGAACGACATACAGGGAACCATAGAGATACCACTTTTGATGCGACGCTTCTTCGGCAGATTTTTCAACGTGTACCGATACCGAGCACTGGAGCCACTCGAGTTCTGGAAGACGAACAAGAGGCCCGATCAAGCGAATAATGTCTTCACGATTGGCTGTCCGTGTCTTTCTGCTCTCACGCCAAGGAACTTCCCACTCAACGGAACCGCCTCCCGCAGTGCCAAAAACGGGATTCTTCACTAAGAATGGCGCGCGATCCGTTTGGAACAATAGGGCAACTACCGTGTGATCGCCTATCCGGACATTGATGTCCTGCAGCTCAGGATAGACATGGTTGAAATGGGACCGAACAGCGGAGAACCAGTCGGCTAATTCATTGGCGTCAGCCCCCGATACCCCGGACACTTCATCCACTCCAATAATCCAGAGTATTTGTGCCCCACGTGCAGCATTAGCGTGCGCTGCAATCTGGCGGGCGGCCGCAGCGGGTTTCGGCCAGGCAGACTTTAGTTCAACAAGACTGTCCTCGCAGTGAGAATTACGCGTCACCTGATCAACGGCTCGCAATACCCACGATTCCATTTCAAAGGGGCGCATGGATTTGCAACCTAACTATACTATTATGTATGTTGATCAGCCTATCCCGATCAGCCGCCCATCAAAGTAAGGCAAATGGTATAACGTTCTCGCGAAGTTAGCAACAAATTGTTATGAATCCTGACGGCGGGAAACGCTGTATCTGTGTCGGCCTATCCCGGCTTCTGATAGAAAGCGGTCGAATGCATCTCAGAGATTATGAATGATAGTTATTGACCGGGTATCCTTTCCCTCCACTATCTCCTGGATTCCGGCTCGCGCCCGCTGTGCGGGCTTGGCCGGAATGACGAAGGTAGTGGCTAGACGAGCTATCTGTGTTTAAGGAGTTCTTCGACGGTGAGACCGATGTCTTTTGCTATTTGCCGTAACAGAATGGGAGAAATGTCTCGCCCTGCATGAAATTGTACGGTCGTACATCGTCCGTCGGGGTGTCGATACTGCTTGTGGGATCCTCTTTGGCGTACTTCCACAAACCCCAGGCGTTCCAGTATCGCAGCCACCTCCCTGGGTTTCAGAACAGGGGGCTTCCCGGTGTCAGGCAATCACGACCTCTTGCGTGCCGACAAACTCAGCCTCTAACCTTGGCTCGCCGTCTTCCAGCAGCATGACGATGACCTCACGCAGGTTGCGACGCAGTTCGTCGAGGGTCTCTGCCTGCGTGTGAGCGCCGGGGAAACCCGGTACGTAGCCCACGTATAAGCCTGTGTCGGGGCACCGTTCAACGATTGCTGTAAAGGTTCTCATTCCTCACCTCTGCATCCATAAAGACAGATTACTGTATGCCATAAGTGCGGCATACAAACGGCGGATTGTTTACCCGCTGCTTGTCCCGATGCTCGTAAGATTCGATCGGACGCTTGACGTTGGTCTTTGGCTTCGTGCCATTACGTCCTAGCGGTCGAAGGCTCTCATGGCCTGCATGCGCCTATAGTCGCTTTTAGCTCGACGCATGCAATAGTACGCTCATTGTACCTGCAATGCCTTGTACAGTACAACACTGCGAGGCGTCAAGGACGTTCGGTCGTTTTCAACCCGCGATGATCGGTACCCATCTGGTAACGAAAAATACCCAGGTGGCGAAAACCCCGTGGATAGGCGATCCAAGACTTAGGCATGATCGCAGTCACTTTGCGCAAGGGATCGGGGGCGGAGATTCGCCGGGAAGCCATTACCTGAAGTCTTCCGGCGGCGGGGCCTCGAACTCCATCCATTCATGGGTCCTTGGGTGGAACAGGCCCAGCTTCCAGGCATGCAACAGGTGCCGTTCCGCTTTCGCTTTAAACGTTGAACGTTGAACGTTGAACTTTTGTTCGCGCCGCCCCCCATACACTTTATCGCCCACGACCGGGTGGCCGATGGCCGACAGATGGACCCGGATCTGGTGGGTTCGGCCGGTCTGCGGCTCAAGCTGTACAAGGGTGACACCATCCAATTCCTCAACCTTCCTCCAGCGTGTGATGGCGGGCCTTCCTCTTTTGGTCCGGGTTGACATCCGCTTCCTTTCGCTCGGGTGTCTCCCGATATCGGAATCGATGAGCCCTTCGTCTCTGCTGACCCTTCCGTAGACAATGGCTCGATACACCTTTTTCACAGTCCTGTTTTTAAACTGTTTGGCCAGATGATGGTAGGCCTCATCGTCTTTTGCCACGACCATCACGCCCGAAGTGTCCTTATCCAATCGGTGCACGATCCCTGGCCTCAAGACACCATTGATTCCTGCAAGATCCTTGCAATGATAAAGCAGGGCATTGACCAGTGTGCCCG
>PQAQ01000015.1 GCA_003105305.1 Candidatus Methylomirabilota bacterium | reverse complement strand
CCGCCAGCGAGTCGGCGAGGTTCGGCACCAGCATTACGTTAGTCGAGCCGGTCAGCATGAAACGGCCGGCCTTACGGCTGCGATCGACCGCCGTCTTCAACGCCGTGAAGAGCGCCGGTACCCGTTGCACTTCATCCAGGATCACTCGGTCCGGCAAATCAGCGACGAAACCCACCGGATCAGCTTCTGCGGCCCCGCGCGCGACGTCGTCATCGAAACTGACGTAAGCATATCCCCTCGGTTCCCCCACTACTCGTGCGAGGGTCGTCTTGCCGACCTGGCGCGGGCCGTGGATCAGCACCACGGGCGAATCGGCCAGCGCCTCGATAAGGCGCGGCTCAGCGTAACGTAGATAGAGAGCGGTTTCGGACATCGGCTAATTGTAACCTTATAGTCCGGCCAATTGTAACCTTATAGTCCGGCCAATTGCAACCTTGTCGTTCGGCCAAACGAAAGGTGCGGAGCTGGCCGCAAGACTCAATGGAATACTTCTGTCTCTTTCGCTGGCAAATGGTCAGGGTGAGGGCGTAGCCGCCATGTGATACAGCGAACCTGCGCTTGACCGTCCAGGCGAAGTGCTTCAGCCAGGCGAGGGTGGCGTCTTGGCCGACGGTTTTGACGAGTTGGGCGACGTGTAACGTTACGGTTCTAAGGTGACCAGCCGCCCAGGGTGTGGTATAAAAAAAGCACGCGTAAAAAGCCGCTGATCGAAACGAACCCCTACCTGAAAGATCCAGGACAAAGACAGTCGCTGCTCTGGACGGCGGTGTCCAGTTCATCAGCTATTGAAGGCGCCCGGCTAGATGGCACTCAAACGTCTGCCTCTAAAGCCATCGATACAGCTACCATTCCTAAGAAATCCGCAACGTCTTCCGAATCACGTCGCTGAAAATCCTTTCCATCGGTCCGTAATCTCGGTCTCAACCGTCCCCTACTGCCGCGAAATACTCTTGACGTTTTCGTCCCTTGATCCAACCTGCGTTCGTTCACCGAATACGAATGCTACGTTCGGATATGACGAGCAGGTGACCAGCCAGGTCAGTCTGTAAGACCGCCGGCAGATGGTGGCGAATGAAGGCCAAGACTGTTCCTCGACCCGAGGTGCGGGGCCGAAATAGGACGATGCCCGGATAATGTTCTGGCGGATAGGCTCGAACGTCGGCTATCCCCCTGTCCATTGTCAGCAGAATCCGACCTTCTCGTTTGACCCTTTCGAGAATCGTGGGATCGGGTGAACCGACCAGCCCTTCCTCCAGCACCGTCTCCGCCTGGTGACCTACCGCATGTAGGTCGCCAACAAGCTCAGACGGAAGGTTTTCGTCGACTTTGAACCTCATTCGGCCTTTAAGGGAAGAAGGGTTTCCTCATGCGCCAACTCAGCCGCATAAGCGATGGCCGCATCAATGTGTTCGAGCTTGAGCGACGGATAGCTCCGGAGGATCTCCTCCTTGCTCGCCCCTTCGGCAAGGCTGTCGAGAATATTCGTGACGAAGACGCGCGTCCCTTTGGCGCAGAGCTGGCCGTGGCAGACTAGCGGGTCGCTGCTCAGGTACTGCCGCCAGTCAATCATAGTTCGGTCTCCTTTCTCCACAGGCCCCTCAGTGTGGCGCGGCCTTTATCTCGATCATAATTTGCGTGATCCACCATGTTACAGTTATCACGCTTGGCTCTTTGCTGTCCACGAGAATCCCACGAATACAGGCCGGAACGTTTCTACCGCAATCCCGTCCCGACCGACCAGGAGCGCCCGCCTCGGCCAGTCGGCGGACGAGCGCGGACGAGCACGGCAACGAGACGATGGAGTTACTCAATACGGTGAGTAAGTTTACTCAACTCCGTGCGCACACCAGACGGTTTGAGTCGGCCATACAGTTTGCGGTACCACCAGCGCATCGTCAACCTGCCGCGCAGCCATGACAACGGAATAATTTGTACATCTCCCGCTTAGAGCGAGCCAACAAGGTGAGGATATCGCCGCTCGATGATATCGACAGATCGTGCGGGACGCTCCAGCCGGAGTTCTCCGGCTGGGCGAAGGAGCTTTGATGACGGATGCGCCAAAAGCAATCACAAGCGCTTCCTACTTCAAGGTTTCAAATCCTCGTCGGATGATGCCCGCCATGAGTTTCCGCCGCTTCTGAAGGAACGTCTCGTAGGGGATCAGGTGCCAGTTCTCCGGCAAGGCGTGATGTTCGTACATCCTCGACCATTCATCGACGGAAAAACGATGTTAAATCTGCGGCACGTATTCTGCCGGTGGCGTATCGCCGATCTTGATGTTCTCCGGCCACTCCAACAGGGCGAAATTCGCCAGTTGGTTAATCCTCTTCAAATCCTTCACTCCCTGCGTCTCCAACCACGCCCGTGGGAAGAGGTGATGTCGTTCCAGCGCCCTCCTCTTTGTCTTAATGGCCGGATCAAGAAGGTCCTGAACCTTCTTGTGGGAAAACAACACGGGCGCGGCTAATCGGTTCTGGGCCGCGATGTAGGCAAACAACTCTGGATTCCGTGCCGAGGAGCTGTCGAGATTCGAGGGCAGCGTTACGGTCCAGAAGTCGTTGGTGAGTTCGGTCGCCATCATTCCTTCGAGTATGCCTACAAATGAGTCGCCATCCTTGGCTCCCTTCAGCCGATTCAAATCACCATCCATAACTGTTTCCGGGGAACCGGTGTAGCGCCCGGTCAGACTTGCCGCGAAGAACCACCGTCCGATCAGCTTCTGGAGTCGATGCTCGGCAAGACCAAAACGTTTCCGTCCGATGAGATAGAACGCTAAGCATACAGCAGCGCGTTCTGCGAGGAGATCATCTCTGAGCTTCGGAAGCCTGCACCGATCAGACACGACAAAAACTGGTGCCAGTGGGTAAGATTCAGCACTTCGGCCTGTGCCTCTTGAAGCCGTTTGAACTGGGCGTCTCGCTGGCTATTCGAGAACTCGCCGGTCTCTAAATCCTTCCCGCGGAGCACCTGATACACGCTCTTGAGCCGCCCGCGTCCAAACCCGAAGGCCACGGCCACGCGCAGAAGCTGGTCCGGATCTGGCTGGATAAAATGGTTGAAGGGTGAAGCCAGCGCGGAAGTATCTGGTGCCTTACGCGCCTGGCGACAGAACATTTCTAACGCCATGCGCCCCTCGTCCCAGAACACGGACATCAGTGTGAGGATGAAGTCCGCTTGATTCAGTCGCACCCCCTCGCTGTTGATGCGGACAAAGATGTCGGCCACCTGCTCTTCATCTACGGTGGGTGCAATCTCCAACGCGGTAAACGGATACTTTTGGAGGTCGAAGAGACGGTCGAGATTACGAGCAATACGCTCTTCGTCCTCCACGCTCAGCGGTCCTTTGGCTTCAAGCTTCTTAAGGAAGCCCTTGACCATTTGATAACTGGGCTTCCCCGACGCCCAGGTATCGGAGATGTTCGCAATCCACTCCGGGTCGCGTCGGATGGCGGCGTCCGCCACTTCGAACTTGCCGTCCCTGGGCCGGAACGCCACCTCGATCTCTCGCTCTCGATAGTCCTCATCCAGCACCTTCTTTCCCCGGAACACCGCGAACAGCGAGGTCAACCTCTGTTGGCCGTCAACGATCAGGCGTGACGGTATCGGGTGCTGTTTACCATCCACCCCAATCTGCTTAGCTCCGTTACCGGTCCCGTTCTCCCAGAACAGCAGGTAGCCGACGGGGAACCCTCGATACATTGAATCGAAGAGGTCCCGCACCTTCGCGTTAGACCACACGAAGGGCCGCTGAATGTCCGGCAATCCGATATCTCCGATGTCAATGTAGTGCAGCAAGCCACCCAAGTCGTAATCTACTTTTTTGAAACATGTTTTGAGCTCGCTCATATACCCCTCCCGATGAGATGTTTCGCGGCAGGTTAGATGGGCGCGATGTCCGACTCGTGATCGACCGTCCAACTGAGGTTCTCCAACGAAGCGATGAAGGTCTCTTCGACGACAGCTTCCGGGAAGTGAAGGAACAAAGTGCTTGCTTCTAAATGAGAAAGATCTTATTTTTCAGCACGTAATGTCTTCAACTACCTGTTCCAGGTTTAGCCTGCAAAAAGCCTTGGAGCCCAGAAAGGCGCACACCGGCTGAAGACGGTTTCGAGGTTTTCGAGCTCCACAACCCTGCTTTTGCAGGACCTCGAATAATTCCGGAGGCTGTCTTCAATAAGTTCACCGTCCCCGCACTGTTGCGGCACCCGGGCTCATAGTCGACGATCCCGCTTATCCATGTCGCGTGTCTGCCACAAAGTCCTCAAAGCCCCGGTCGTCCGGATAAAAGTTCTCAGCAGGGAAAAACAGTTTCGCATCCTTAAATACGCTTTCCGTCTTTTCCTTCTCCCCGTCGTCTTTCTTCTCTCTATCCGCAACCGTACAGCAATAGACTTCTTCGTAGTTCTTCCACTTGCGTTTCGCGTTCACCAGCCGAAGTAGTGTTCGAAAGTGATGATCGGTAGAGGGGAAGGAGTAGCCGATGGTGAATACGCGGTCCGCATCAACAAGCGCATCCGCCACACTCTTCCAAATCTTTCCAAAGAGATCGATCGTGAGAGCTGCTTGGGTTTCAGGAATGTTCAACGCCCCCTTCAACTGGGTTGGTGCGATGATCATTGCCTCTTGAAATTGGTTCACCTTGCATGAGCGATGGGTTACTGGGTCGGGGCGGTAGTCCGTGGTGATACTGACGGAGGGCACGTTGCCCCGAAACATCCAGTTGAGTGATCCATGAGGCTTGATAACCGTGATGCCGCTCGGATCACGCTCAGTGGCGGTTGGTATATGGGCATAGTACCATGGGAACTCGGCGCACGTGAGCGCGCGCTCAAGAACCGTATCGTAGTTGAGGCTAATGAACACAGTCGGCCGTGCTTCTGGAATCTTATAAGATTCCATCAACTTCTGATAGTTTGTTGGGACTCCAGGGGACTCTATCTCACGGTATGTTTCAGACAAGAGACATCGCAGATCCCATCCAACCAGAAGTGACATGTCGATGGATCCCAAATCCGGTGGAATTCTCCTGTCTGCGCGGAACTCCTCGCAAAGGCAGTGCTCGTCGTCACGATTTGAAATACGGATTCGTCTAAGCCACTCCTGCTTTTCGTTGCTCAGATCATACGAATCCTTATAGGGCCCGTTTGAGCAAAACTCCAAGAATGTGCAAACCTCCTCAAGGCCAACCTCGGCGAGATCACCCCCGTGCATTCGACGGAAGAAGTCAAGCATAACGTCCAAAGCAGGATAATCACTGAGGTACTTCTGCACTCCGGGATTACCAAAGAAACCGCGATCACCAGGAAGA
>PQAQ01000014.1 GCA_003105305.1 Candidatus Methylomirabilota bacterium | reverse complement strand
CGCGCCCGCGTGGGGCGCGACAGATCGACCACAGTCCCGCGCAGGTCTTGGCCATTGTTTCAATCCACGCGCCCGCGTGGGGCGCGACCTCCTCCAATATCCACGTCCCGTCATATTGGTTCAAGTTTCAATCCACGCGCCCGCGTGGGGCGCGACTGTCCTTCTTCAAGTCCGCGTCACGCTTGAGGAAATCAGGGCGCTGGCGCGAACCTGCGTTTTCCAGTTCCATCTCACGCGACTACGAACCAGCGAATCCTCGAAGACGCTGTAATATCGAGGAGATTCGGTCTCGCGAATCTCCCGGGATTTTCCTGTCAGCTTAGGGTTCGCGCGGCTAGAAAACAAGGGGCCCCTCCTGATCGAGCGTCGGCTTGGCGCCCACATGCTCTACCCGGTGCTTCCAGTTGGAGCCAAGGAAATAGAATCGCAGGCTGTCCTTCTCCGGATTCATGATCCCCATAAGCCTGTTGCGTAGGCCCGTCCATTGGGCCGGCTCCACAATGCACTCGAAGACCGAAAATTGTACCCGCTGGCCGTAGTTCTGACACATCTTTGCGATCTGCCGTAGGCGCCTCCGGCCCTCCGCGTCCTGCGTGTTCACGTCATAGCTCACCAACACAAACATGCCGCACCCTCACCGCCTGATATAGGGCGGGTACCCGTCCAGGTCCCCGCGAATGTAGCGCGCGAGCAGCAGTGCCTGCGCGTGCCAGAGCAGGCCGATCGGCATCTTCTCCTGAAGGAACGGGTGCTCAACCTCTTCCTGCTTCCGCTTCTGATAGGCCAGGATCACCTCCTTTCGGGTGTCGTCGGCCATAAGCACGGCGCCGGACTCGGTAGTGTCGAATCCCTTGGCCTTCACCTGGCCCAGGTTGATGAGCGACAGCGCCAACCGGTCGGCCATCACAGCCCGGAACTCCTCCAGGATGTCCAGTGCCAGCCCAGGTCGTCCCGGTCGATCACGGTGCAGGAAACCGACCGCAGGATCGAGCCCCACGCACTCGATTGCCGCCCGGATATCGTGCAGCAGCAGCGTGTACAGAAACGACAGCAGACAGTTGGTCGGATCGAGCGGCGGGCGGCGATTGCGGCCATTGAACCGGAATGCCTGATCGTCCGACGTAATTAGCGCGTTGAAGGCGCCGAAGTAGATCGCTCCGGCCTCGCCTTCGATACCGCGAACCTCATCAAGCGACAGAGTAGGACGTTCGAGCCGACGCAGGCAGTCGGCCAGTCGCAAGGCCGCCGCGCGCAACAGATCATCCCTTCCATCATTCCCGTGATCGCGGGCGGCCCGCAACAGGACATTCCGCGCATTGGCCAGCTTGCCGGTGATCAGATATCGCGCCATCGCGGTACTGCACACCGGGTCATCGGCCCACCGGTACTGCTCACGACGCAGCAGGACGTTGCCCGATACAGGACCCTGCACCCGAGCCAGGAAGCGGCCGTTTTCCGTCAGAAATGACAGGGCCACCCCGTGCTCGGCGCAGTGGCCCAGCAGGAACGGACTGCACAGGACGTTTCCAAAACAGACGATCCCGCCCAGCGTGTGGATGGGGATGAGGGCCTTGTTGACCCCGTCCACCCGCACCTGCACGCACTCGCCCTCTTTCGACAGGTACGACCCCTGGGTCGTCACAAACAGGGTGTTCAGATGCTTCTTCATGGTGCTTCCAGAACCTTCGCCAGGTACCGGGCCACCCGGTTGCCACGGCCGCCGACTTTTTGCGGAAGGCAGACCTCCACCAGCGAGCAACTGTCGCACTTTGGGGCATACTCGGGAGGCGGGGTGCGCCCCTCCGCCAGCATCTGATGCACGGCTGCGGCGACCTCCTCGGTTTCGCGGCGCAACGCCTCAGAGATCGTCACGACCTCGCGCCGCTGCTCTTTCCCGTAGAAGAGCGCACCCTCCGGAACCGAGACGTTCAGCATCTCCTCCAGACACAGCGCCTGGGCGCAGAGCTGCACGCGGTCCCAATCCTCCTGCTTTCGCCTGCCGCGCTTGTGCTCGACCGGATACGGCCGCCACGCGCCGTCGGCCTGACGGTGAAACTCCACCACGTCGGCCTTGCCCACCAGCCCCAGCCGCAGACACCGGATCGGCAGGGCGAAGACCCGCTTCACATCTCGCCGCCTCTCCGCCCCACCCTCATCCACCCGCTCGTGAAGAATCCGCCCCTCCGCCGTCAGTCTGCTCTCCTCCCAGATCTGCTCCAGGTGAATCAGCGCACACTGCCGCGGGCAGAACATGTAGTGCTGTAGGGCCGAGAGTGGAACGAGATCGGATTCGGGGTACGTCATACCCTTCCTCTCCCATCACGCGCCCGGAGCCTGGCACGACAAAGTTTCTCGGTGAATCTACTCTCCTGCAAGAACTCTTGCTCCAGGACGTGTAGCCGTCCAAAGCTATTCCCGCCAGTCATTGAAGAGGGTGGTAAACGTAACACCTTTAACGATTTCCCCCTCTTCAGGCCACGTCAACTGATAGTGACGGTAAGAACGGGGGTATTTCACATCCGGCTCGTTCGGATCAAACTGCAGTTTGATCCTGTCAAAGAGCCTGTGGGCCGGGTAGTTACCGAGGCGATGTTCGTGCGTAAAGACTCCGGCACCCACAGAGTTCATCGCACCCGGCCGGGCACTTGAGAGGTCCGATTCAAACATCTTCCGTAGGGCATTCCAGAACAAGGCGAGATCCACCGGCTTGAGCAAACTATCTCTGTCTAAGTTTGGTGAGTAGTGTCCTCTGCACTCGTAAAGCCCGTAAGGAAGGTATGGCTTGGCGCCTGGCATCGCAGAGACTGCTGTCTTGAGTTCCTTTGCTTCTGCGGGGTTTGATACCCTAGCATCCCGGACGATACTCAATGCCTGAGGCGAAATGTCCGATTTTGATTCTGCAAACCCGATTTGCATGGGGCCGACGCATTGCCCTCCGTCAAGAAGGAGATCCTTTTTGACCTTTTTTCCCTTCTTGAGCTTCGGGGCTGGCGTGTCCTCAGGTTCTGCTTGTTGTGTTAGGCCCTCCATTTCCTCTGCTTCTTCGGCATCTTCTTTACCGACACTTAGGACTGCTCCGAACATACGGACATCCCAGTAGCGCTCACGAAACAATTTCTGGGCTTCTTCGACGGTGATACCCTTTTGTCCGGCTGCCGTTTCACGGTGTTCTTCACGGAGTAACCCCTTGTGCTTGACGTAAAGGTAAAAACCCTTTTTGTCTTCCGGGTTTTCCCGTTCTGTTCCGTAAATCCGGGCAACGAAATCCCGAACTTTGCGCTTCAGGCAGACGTCCGTGACCAAACCTCGATGGGATTCAAAGTCCTGGCGGGGAGTGTTGTCGTTGTCAGGGTCCCCGTTAGGGTTGCAGTTCTTTGCTTCGAACAGGAAAACGAAGTCATGTTTCCTTTGGGGGTCGAAGACGGGACTGCTCTCGGGCAGTTCCAGCATGTAACCCATCTTCTCGGCGAGTTCCTTATACCAGCTCATCACTCTACCTCCTTTGATTTCTTGACGTTCTCGATGTTGCGGTGATAGAAACCTTTCCAGAACCAGCCCATCTGCTCCGGGCTGTTCTTTAGCGGGAGGGTGGTTTTGTTCATCAGTTCTTTGACTTCGCCGTCTATCGTTATGGCGATCCCACGTTTGTCCCGCTGTAATTTTGGCAGGTAAATGCTGTTGAGACGAGTGATCAGGTGCCCAATGATTGTCGAGGGCCGGGTTGAAGCCAATCGGGCGTTTCCAGCAAGGATCGTCTTTCCCGTGTCCCGTCCTATGGCTTCGGATTGCGCCCAGACGATGAGGTTGAATATTCTCCCCGCGTTGAACGCGTTTTGGTTTTCTGCGCTTAACTCCTCCATATTGATCACCTCCTTGTTTTGTTTTAAGTGTAGGCAGATGTTGAGGAAAGCCAGCCGGTCCATTGCCTTGAAGAGGTCCTCGCGTGCGGCATCTGCGGCTAAACGGTTGGCCAGCCTGGGTAGGACACGCTCCGGGCATCTCCCCTGCCCGAGGCTCAGAAGGTAAAGGTCGCGGCAAAGGCTCATCTCGTATTTGCTTAGCTTGGATGGGTTAAACCTGTTCTTCCTGGGTCGGAGGGAACGGGTGAATTCCTCGATGGAGTAGAACCGCTTTTGCTTTTCTCCTAACAGGTTCTGCCGCTTCCCCCATCGGACGATTGCCCTAGTTGTTTCGTCTCTCGACTTGTCTAGCCAGGCAACCACATAGGCCGTTGACCTATGCGCGCCTAACCCCAAGAGATGAAACCGCTTGGATGCCTCAACTGAAACCTCAGTCTTGTGCTGTTGGGTCCAAGGGCTATTAATGAGATCAAGCCACTGTTGAGGGTCGTTCCGTTCCCACGGCTTGAGTGGGATGTCTCCCCAGAACACGTATCGGTGATCCTCGACACGTTTGTTGCTGTCCGGTTTATTCGCAAGCGCGTTCCAAGCTTTGGGGACAAGATCTGCACACTCTTCGCAGAGTGGCGCGTTGTAAGTCTGTTCAAGGCCGCGAGAGACATAGGCGGCGCGGTTGAAGGAGGTCAGGGTGGGCCTGTTCTTTCCAAAGCCATCCATTTCTTCCATGAGGCGTGCAAGCTTCTTTTCTCTACCACAGACCGAGCATTGTCCCCTGACCTCCTCGCTTTCGTTGGGCCAACCATCGCTCAGGCCATATCCCTTTTCCCGCCAGAATCTTGTGATTTCCTCATGTTGAAACCAAAAATCATCATCCACCAAAACGGCTACGTATCCTGTCGTCCGTAATTCTTTTGTCTCTATTGCTTTTATGACTTTTTTTAATTCTGCAGCATCCTTATTTAGGGTTTCAAGGAATTTGCCGAGTGCTTGCAGCCCATTTGTGTCAGCCTTTGGATCCCCAGCCTTAATACGATTGAGGCATTCCTGAACGAACTCACGGGTTCGTTCCCGTTTTTCCTTACACTTCTTTTCCTGTTTTTCTTCCTTCTCGTTTTTCGGGCGTGGATATTTCAATCCAACGAGGTGTTCCAACTTGTGAATCCCCAACCCCGGTTTGCCAGTTTGTTCTGGTGCTATATATGGCCCCCATTCCTTCTTACCTTTGTCGGCTGTTTGGAAGTCTTGAAATAACCCCGCACCAGAAAGCAAAAGATAACCCGCTATTGTCTTTTGTTGACAGTGCAACGGAACATCTTTAGTGTCCGGATGTGTCTGGGCGACTTCATGCAACTTCTGAAGGATCATTTCGTCACCTCCGGCTTAGGAACCTCAAAACGGCCTCCCCTTAATGAGCACGGAACGAAACGATACTGCACTCTTTTTGATCCCTCAGGCCGGACGACCGAATGCATGACCGATCCAAGGTCTTGTGTGATATCGAGCCTGTCTTCTTCTGCTCCGTCCCCTCTGCTAAAATAAGCGGGGAATTGTCTCAGACCGAGATACGGCTGGTGAAAGCACTGCCCGTTATCCAACCGGCGATAAAACTGCTCCTCGATAGCCGTGGGGCTGGTGGTGTTGCAGAATATTTGTGCTCTCGCCCGGATCAGATAACACGGCCACCGTAACATTAAACAAGTTCGCTGGATGCGATGGTCCTCTAAATTGTATTCCCGAGGATGTTCCGGCCCTTCGTAGGACAGTTCGTTCAGGGTAATCGGCATGTAGTTCTCGAACTGGGATTCACCTCTCGGAAGCTCGGGATGGCGCAACAGCCATATTTCGGTGATCTGCCAGCGGAACTGCGGCTTCCAGTAGATGGCCTCCAAGACGCCCCTTGCCGCGCTGGGCGTTAAAAGCGGGTAGCTCACCCGCTCCACCTTGGTTTCCGAACGTGTGAAGCAGGCGTATTTTCCCCAGACCTTTACTTGCACAAGATGATAGGACATGTTTTTCAATCCTCCTCAAGCAATAAGGTCCATTGGGTCCATGATGTCGGGCTCTCCGATGCCTAATTCTGGGTGGTAAATTCCTTTTCTAAGAAGATCAATTCCCAGGATGCTGTCCTTTATGATGTCCTGCTTCTGAAACAACTTCTCGTAATTGTATCGCGGTAGTGAAACTGAATATTGCTGTAACTCCTGCCAGTCACCTCTTGAGACATGGCCCTTTGCACGAACTCTGGCGAGGATACCCGGAACTGGGGAGGCTTCTTTTGGGTAATCTTGAATGATCACTGAACAGGTTTGCTCGATAAACCGGTACGAGTCATTGACCGTTGGGTAATCAAGTTGTCTTCTGCGGTCTTGGATATTTTTTCGGTCAGACTTGATGCCCCGATAGAACGCCTTAAAGAATTTCTCGTAGAGTTCCGGGTTGTGAAGATCTGCGCCGGGCTGACACAGGACAATCTTCGCAGCTTCCATCGCATGGCGATAATCGCCCCTTGGGGCTCCTCCCTCAGAGGGCAGAAACACTCTTACGAGACCCTTTTGGGGTCTCCCCTCTCGGTTGCAGCGTCCTGCAACTTGGACGATGCGGTCAAGGGGGCCGAACGCCCGGTACACGACCGGGAAATCCAGGTCCACTCCTGCTTCGACCACTTGGGTGGAAATCACGCGACATTCCTGGCCGTTTTCCAATTTCAGCCCTACCTCGGCGAGTTTCGTTTTACGGTGTGCTGGACAAAGCAGCCCCGATAGATGGTAAGATTCCGAGTCTCTAAGCTCTTTCCACAGGCTCACCGCATCCTTCTTTGTGTTGAGGACGACTAAGATTTGAGGCTCTTTGCGAATGTCCTCAGCCAGTTCCTGCCAGCTCATCTCCCGATCATCAAACTGATATGTCACTCGCTCCAGATCTCGGAAATACTGAGTGGGGTTGTCGAGGATCTCGGCAGGCTCTTTCAATTTTGCGCGCAGCGGAGATCCTGGTCCCAGCGCTGGTTGCGTCGCCGTGGAGAGGACGACTGTAACGCCGAAATGCTTTACCAGGATGTTCAGCATATCCACCGTTGGTTCCAAGAGATGAGGAGGGAGCGTTTGCGCTTCATCCAGCACGATCACGCTGTTTGTGAGATTGTGTAGTTTACGACACCGGGACCGTTGATTGGAGAACAGGCTTTCAAAGAGTTGGACCGTAGTCGTGATGATAGCGGGTTGCTCCCAGGTGGCCGTTGCTTCGCGCCTTCTTCTGCTCTGTTCCGAGGCGTCTTCTTCCGTGGGATCGATTTCTACCCCGGAATGGTGTTCAAGAAGGGCCTCTTGTGGAAGGTAGTTACGGTAGACTTTAGCATTCTGATCGATGATCGAGGTATAAGGCAGAGCCACAATAACCCGCTCCAGTTCATTCTTCTTGGCATGTTCTAAAGCGAAGGCCATTAAGGCGTAGGTTTTCCCACACCCTGTTGGAGCCGTAAGTCGGTACACGCCCTGCGGTTGCCGAGCCTTCGCAAGACACTTATCGTAGACCTCTCTCCGAATCCGGTTTAATTGCGTAGCTCCTACGTTGTCGAATTTTGCCATATATTTCGTCTGGAAATATTCTGCGCACTCCCGAATGGAGGATCGGACCGGTGGTTTAGCGGGCTCTTGCTTATCGTGTATAGCCGTACTTCTGGAATCCGCATCTACTAAGCAGGAGAAGAGGAATCTTAAAACGGTCTCTTGAGCCAACCCATCCGTTCGAAAGTCCTCTGGTAGTGCAACTTGCCTGAGATATTGAAAGATGAACTCCTGGGCTAACTGCTGAATTCCCTCCGCCTTTGCTTGATGACGGTGAAGAAGCTCGTCCATTTCGCGCATCGCATAAATCCCGGCGTGATGCCCGGCGATAACGGGTCTGATAACCTCCAGGTCCTCTTTGCAAAAATAGCACCCATACACGGAATGCGGTATCTTGATACGCGATTGGTCTGGCGAGTTGGCCCAGCACTTTCTCAGATATTTCTGGAATTCGGGATTGACCTTCCCGGCATCGTGCAGAAGTCCGGCATTATACCCGAAATCGCCCATCTTGAATTTAGAAGCCAACTCGTAGGCTTGGCAGGCGACATCAAGCAAGTGATCGGCTAGACGATGCCATTCGTTATCTTGATTCGGGGTGTGGGCGTACAGCTCTGCCCATTCAGTCGATAGGTTCATCTCTACCATCCGTTTGCCTATTGAATAGGCGGACATTTGATGCAACGGGTCATGTCGCACCGCAATCCAGCCTAGTAGCCGAGGTCATCAGCACTGAGTCCCAATTTCTCACCTCTCCTCGCCCCACCAGGGCTTTGCCCCCCGGTCCCGATTACCGCGATGATGGGTGACGCAGCCGCCCCCCCCCTCAACCCCGCCTTCTCCCCTCAAGGGGGGCGAAGGAGAAGCGGAGAACACGATTGAGCGGGGTACCCGCCGTTTCCCACACGCTGTCGCGGCCTCCTCGACGCGGAAGCCGATCGAGCGGCGGGG
>PQAQ01000013.1 GCA_003105305.1 Candidatus Methylomirabilota bacterium | reverse complement strand
CTTTCTGCCGATGGAATATAGGTCAATCGCGCTGCTAGTTGGTCACTGCCGGGTCCGACGCGATGGCATTCCAATAACGTTGTATTGTCCTGGAAACAGAGAGATAAGTCAAGCCTCATTCTATTATTGCGCGGTTTCATCGAAGCGCCTCGACTTCCTTCACTAAAACATTTTCTGGACACATTTATATTGTATACGGCGTATTTACAAATGTATTAACCCAAGAAGATACTTTTGAGCAGTTCACTCATCGTATCAAATCTTTGAGATCGCTTCCAATCTTTCGCTTGAAGGCCTCCCACGACGGTTTGGGCGTAAAGTTCGGATCAACTAGCCCGAGCCAGGGGCCGCAGGGAAATTCCCCCTCATGCAGGGAGTCCCGGAACCCGAACCAAAAGACCTTCTCTGCACCCTCCGCCATCGCCGTATCATAAAGGATGGGGACATAGGCCGCCTGCTCTTGAAGCGATGCGCATTTCCCACCGCCGTTGCCGAGCAGGTCGGCGCCCCAGCCCGCCTCTGTGACCCAGACCGGTTTTCCGGGAAACGTCGTCTTCAGCAGACGAACGCCGCGGCGAACGGCGGTCTGATCGAGCGAGTTGGCCTTCTCGAGGCTCTTCGGACCGCGCCTGGCATCGGTGTATATCGACACACCGGCGATATCAAAGAAATCGGGCGCGCCCAACGCTTGAAGTCGGCCCACATAGTCGATCACGTTATTCTGTAACGCGGGATCAGGGAGACCCAGTATCGTCCCATGAGGATCCGGAATATAGGCCAGCATCGCCAGGATCTTCGCATCGGGATCAACCGCTTGTTTGGCCAGGAAGGCCGGTTTTAACCATCCCTTCAGATATTGCTCTGGCCCGATCGTCCCGAAGATCGTGTTGTTTGCCTCGACCCCCATCGCCCAGTACCGCACCCCGTACGGTCCGCCGTACGTGGGGGACCCGACAACATGACTGTATGGCTTATAACGGGCGATGAGATGGTATGGTGAATATCCATAACCGTGCCGTCGGTTCGTTCGGCGATGTGGAGGGTCTCGCGGCCATCCCGGTCGGTCAAAGCTACAGGATGGCACCGAACATTCGGCATGTTCGACAGATTTGCCGGCAATTTAGCGAAGACCTCCGGACAGGGCTCACACGCGTGGACTTCCCACCCCACCGACGCAAAGTAAGACGCGAATACTCCGGTTGACGCTCCAACGTCGAGCATCGTCCGGTTCGTCATCCGAATATAACGTCTTATGGGATTCCGAAACAGCGCATGGAAGCTTGAATACAGCTTTGCCTACACCGGGACAGGCTGACCGCCCAGCCGAAGCGATTCGGACAACGCCTCAAGTGTCCTGATCACTGCGACGGCCCACTCGCCACTGCCCGTGGGTTCAATGCGATTCCGCACACAGGCCAAGAAATGGTTACACTCTTCGAAGACGGGCTCCTCATGTCCACATGCAATCGTCTGTCCACCCTCCAGGACCCCGGTCCGCTCATCAAAGTTCCGGGCAGGATCGAGCCGAAGGTTTCCCCATTTAGTCAGCTTCTCGTCGGCGAGGTCATCGAACTGGATCGCGGTAGACTCGCCGATTGCAATAATACGGCGGACTTTTTCTGGATGGCTCATGCTGAGTTGGAATATCCCCATTACCCCAGACGGATAAGTGAGTGTTGCCGTCACCAGATCACACTCTTTTCGATTCAGGATTGAAACACCCATAGCGACTGCTGTATGTGCGATTTGCCCTAATACATATTGGAAGATAGAGACTTCGTGACTCCCAAGGTGCCAAAGGACCCCGGCGCCGTCAGGGGTCGCGCCCCACCCGAGCCGATAGGCCACTAATGCCTGGCAGGTGCCACGGGTTCCCCGATCCAGTTCCGTCTTGAGCCGGTGGATAGCGGGATGGAAGAGATACTTGTGTCCAACCATCAGGATTCGATTGTGCAGGTGGGCCTGCGCGACGAGCTCTAAGGCTTCCACGCTCGAGAGCGTAAACGGTTTTTCTACAAAGACGTCTTTCCCGGCTTCGATGCAGCGACGGGTGAGGTCGTAATGGGTTTCGGCTGGGGAGGCGATGACCGCCACACTTAGCGCTGCATCGTCAAGAAATCGATCGAGTGCGGGCGTTACTGAGAGGTTCGGGAATTCCTGTTGCAACTTGAGAGTACTGGCTCGCGGATCCACTACGAGCGGAACCGATGTGAGCCGGCGAAAATTGCGCAACAGCACCTGTCCCCACCGACCGCCGCCGATGAGACCGGCTTGGACCGTTTCCACGGTTGTCGTTATCAATTCTCCCTGAGAGGTGTGTTCCGGCGTGACCTTCGTGTTCCACTGTTTCGCCACTGCCGGAACATGTTGAAGAGCCTGTTGAGGAAACCGCTCTCACACTGAGCTAGTCGATCCAGTAACGCCGTACGGTCCGCTTCAAAGGCGCGTACGGCAGTCGTGAGTTCGTTGATCACGGCCAGCCGCGCCGCCAGATTGGCCTCCTGCTCCACGAATCGGCATCCCAGGTCTTCCGCCATCCGTTGTCGGAAGTTGTGCACCCAACTGGGATCAGCCATGATCTGCTCATAGTAGGCCCGCTGTTCGTGCTCCTCGCGATCCCGATATGCGTTAGGCCGAAGACTGGCAAAGAACCCCAGGGATGTCGGAACTGGAACGTAGGAGAACTTCTTTCCCATCTTGACCATTCTTTGCCAATACTCTACATCACCGTTTCGTGCAAGTCGTCCGTCCCAGCCACCCACGTCACGTACGACACTTAGCCGGTGCATGAGATTGCTGCTCGCGATGCGATTATCCCCGCTGAGCAGCATCTCCCGGTAGTAGGGAAGTCGCACGTCGTATGGATGCTGGAACACCGTCTCATCTTCAAGGATATGGATCGGGAGAGAGTACACAACCTCGCCCTCATCCCGCAGGATGGTCGTGACGAGCAACGACAGGTGGTCTGAGAACCAGAGGTCGTCGTGCGTCTGATAGGCGATCAGTTCGCCCCTGGCGCGTTCCAATGCGCGGTTTCGGTTCTCGTACCCCAATCCCCATCCCTTGGGAAGGTCTAGCCACGTGATCCGCGAGTCCTTGAATCCTTCAACAACTGCCCCGGTGTCGTCGGTACAGCCGTCCCCAACAACGATCAACTCGAAGTTAGAATAGGTCTGGTAGAGGACCGTGCGGATTGCGTACACCAGGACATTACTCCGGTTATGGGTTGGGAGAACGATTGTTACGAACGGTTGGCCGTTTGACATAGATGACTTCCTGTCTTACCGACCGAACAGGTCACCTGGACACGTTATCGGTCCCGTGGCGCCCAGGAGTACGGAATCCCCCCGTTATGTGGATCGACCCTGTACGCATCCGGGTCCTCGTAATTGTATGGTTCTGTCGGAAGGTTGAGTACCACTGACTCCTTTTCCCCGATGTTCTTCCAGCCATGGTATACGCCTGGCGGGATCACCAGGAGCCCACGGTTCAGTTCACCGAGAAAGAATTCGTTGATACGACCCGTGGTCGGTGAATCCGCTCGGTCATCAAACATGGCGATCTGCAACATTCCAGTAACCACAAAGATTCTATCTGTGTGGTAGCGATGAACGTGCCATGCCTTCACGCGCCCCGGGTACGTAGACGTCTGGTAGATATAGGCAATCGGCTCCTCCGACACCATCCAATCAAATCGGAATATCTCGCAGACTGTACCACGATCATCGCACATGTTCGCAAGCTTCTTGACCTTCACCCCCTCGATCAGATCCTGGTGAACATTCCAGTTCTTATCCGATACCATGCGGTCCTTGATAGGTCTAAGCATCCGAGCTCTCCCTTGATAGGATACCCGCCTGGAGGCGACGGCAACGTAACATGGAGGCGTCATCTGACGTATGGGACGAGAGCGCCTCTATACCATTGGATGGTGTTTCGTAGTCCCATCTCGAACGGCGTCGCGGCTGGCTGTCGGGTTTGGTCGTGTCCCAAACAATTGTTCCGGCGAAACCGGCTAAGTTGGGTGGGAATAGCCGGCCATCTGCTATCAAGCCCGCCTGATCAGGCATCCAAGTTGAATGCCAGACTTCTTAGAATTTTCATGGAAACAGGGGCGTAAGTCAAGTTGAACAAGAGGCGTGGAAGAGGATTGTTGTTTCCGAACTGCCTGCCGGCAAACCGGTGAGCGTACTCACGGCTCATCAGGTCTTGTGGTGTGAGGGCCTCTGGGATCGCGCCCCAGTGGAGGCGGCCTCCTCCAGCACCTTCAGGGTCTCGCGGGCTGACCGCTCCCAGGAGAAGTAGCGGCATCGCTTCCGCCCTACCTGCACTAATGCACGCCGCAGCGCCTCATCGGTGAGGATCTGGCGCATCGCATCGGCAATCGCGTCGGGATCGCGTGGATCGAATAGGAGGGCGGCATCTCCAACAACCTCCGGAATGCTGGTGGTATTGGAACAGAGAACCGGGCAGTCTGAGGCCATCGCCTCGAGGAGGGGGAGTCCAAATCCTTCGAACAGGGTCGGAAACACCAGGAAGGTCGCGCCGCGATACAAGAGGGGCATGTCTCGCTTCTGGATATGGCCCAGCAGTCGGATCTGATCGGTAAGGTTCAGCTCCTCGGCTGTCCTCAAAAGGGCGTGGTGTCCCTCCCGCGCAACCCCCGTGAATACGCACGGTAGCCGTATGCCATGCTTGGTTCCCAACAGGCGTAACGCCTTCAGTAGAATCGAATGATTCTTGTGCGGCCACGTGGCAGCCGGGTAGAAGGCGTACTCAGGGGGGAGGCCGTACTTGGCTTTGACAGCTTGGAGTGCCGAGTCATTGTGGGAAGCTAGAAACTCGTCATCGATACCATGAGGAATCACGTGTACTTTTTCCGGACATACCCCATATCGGTCGATAATGGTGGCCCGCGAAAACTCGGAAAAGGTGATGATCTTCGTCGCATCCCGGCAGGAAGCCGGATACCGCCTCCGGTACCATTCCAGGAGATCTTTTCTAAACAACTCCGGATACACCTCAGGTTGGAGATCAGGGATCGAGACAACACTCGGCAATAGGAGGTGAGGAGGCGCCAGATTGATCAATGGACAGAACCAGACATCAATCAGGTGTCTACGGATATTTGGTCTCATGTGGGCATTCGCGACGGTATGGACGAACCATCGCGAGAGACGGGGAAGGCGCCGGCCCACGGACCCAGCAACCCTTATGGGTCCTCGTTCTGCGTACCGTAAGCCCTGCAAGCTGAGTGTCGGTACCTTGAGGACCTTGGGACGTTGAAACTGCGCCTCGAAAAGATCTCGGTTATAGCGAGCGACGAAAAGGTAGTAGGCATGCTGACGATCAATCGCCGTTAGGTGGGTCAGGAGGTTGGTGGTATACGCCTCCGTTCCCCCGATCTGGCCGGGGAACAGCGGGAGAAGGTTTACCCCAATCCGCATAGATTAAGATTCCACGATCCTTCGGCAGATTTCGTCATAGCTCGATCACGTCACCCCACTGATAGTCCGGTTTCAGGTCCCAATACCACGCACCGTCGATCGCAATACGTCGTGCGCTAAGCCGCCTCGCTCCCCGCGATTCAACCCGTTGACATGCGCTCGTGTACTGTGTATAATTTTGTCATACATCATGGAGGATGCCTATATGCATCGAAAACGCGTGCCCCTTACCGTGTCTCTTCCGGCAGAGCTGGCCCGGAAATTTGAAGGTCTTGCGAGGGTCGAGGCGAAAAACAAGAGCCAGCTCTTTCGGGACATGTTCAGAGTCTATCAGCAGCAGCGGTTGGAGCAGGAGTACTTTGAGCTTCAACGCTACGGCGCCCGACAAGCTCGCAAGAAAGGCATCCTGACCGAGGCCGATGTCGAAGCCCTGGTGTTTCAGGACCGCTGAGCGTGCGGGTCGTTTTCGATACGAATGTATTCATTTCGGCCTTTGTCATCCCCGGCGGTCGCGCAGAAGATGCCTACGTCCATGCCATACGTGGAACGTTTGAGTTATACACCTCAGTCGCGATCCTGACCGAAACCGCTAACACGCTCCGAACGAAATTCGAATGGTC
>PQAQ01000012.1 GCA_003105305.1 Candidatus Methylomirabilota bacterium | reverse complement strand
GCCCGGTGTGGAAATCGAATGCTGCTCCGACTCCGATCATGACCTTGCAGTTCAGCAACTTGTGGAATTCGGCCATGAAGAGGTCCTGCTTGGGAGCGCCGAGGCCGACCCACACCAGATCGGGGCGGAGCTCATTGATTGTCCTGACGAGCCCTTCCCTTTCTTCGTCGGTGAGCGGCCTGAACGGCGGAGTGTAGGTGCCGACAACGTTGAGGCCAGGGAAGCGGCGCTCCATCCTCACCTTCAACTCGTCAGCCACGCCTGGGGCACCGCCGAGAAAGAAGTTCGTGTGACATGACCTTGACGCGCGCTCGAGCAACGCGAGCATGAGATCGGGGCCGTAGACACGGTCCATCGAGTGGTGTCCACGCAACCTTCCGACCCACGTCAGCGGCATGCCGTCCGGCATGCACGCGTCAGCCAAGTTGTATGCCGCACGAACCTCGAATCGCCGATGGCTTTGCATAATGCAGTGGACGTCGACCACGCTCACGTATCGACACGTCGTCTCCCCCGAAAGCCATCCACTGATCAATTGAATAGCTGACTCGGGATTCAAAGCGGCCACAGCAGTGCCGAGCACGTTGAATTTGGGGAGGGTCGTAGTCATGATGTTGACGGTTGGCTCCAGTCGCCGAACGCCCCCCCCTCTAGAGAGTCAGGACCACGCGCCTCACCGCTCGGAATGCTACGGCAGGGATCATCAACCCCTACAAATCATATCAGCGCACTCGGTCGATGCTGCAACGGGCATGAACCTCGCAATGTTCGTTCACGAATCACGAGGCGCATCGTCGAGATGGACGACGACCACAGACGACACGCGCGCTGGACTGCACGGAGAACGAACCGATGTCAGACCGTATCCACAGGAGTCGCTCGCCCAACGAACCAAGAGATTCCGGGGACCGTGCCCATGAGGATGATGTCCGCCGAGGTGTTGGACTTACGGGAACGACTCCTACCGACGGGAACCGGCGTGCGACGTACCTACCGTCGGAGTGAGGTGGCCAAGTTAACGACCATGTTCTCATCGAGAATCGAAGATTGTTAGACTCGACTCGTGAGAAGAGAATTGCCTTTCACACGGACGGGCCAAATCACGTTCTGCTGCGTTATGAGCGCAAACGTAGTGCGGAAACGCACGACCCTGCTGCACTGCAACTTCATATTCTACATGCGGCCACGAACGCCCTGGTCCTCGACTCGGCCTGCGCCCACAGAGCCATTCACGTGCGCAGGGCAGTGCATCTTTCCGCTGTTTCGCGAGTTCGCTCGGTCGCGAACGGCGCGACCAGGTGTCGGGCTACACCGCCTTTCTCCCTGAGAGAGCTACGCTATGAATACTTCCCTACCCCCCGGCTTCAGACGTCCGCGGGTCCTACAACTGGCCTATTGTTGTGGCCCGCAGAGTGGTTCAGAGGAAGGTCTCGGATGGAACATCGCAAACGAGGCGGCTCGGCACTGCGATACGTGGGTTATCTGCGAAGAGCACATGTATGCGCCCACAATCATGAAGTACCTCCAGGAGCACGGTCCCATTCACGGCCTGACTTTCGTGTTCGTCCCTGAGAAAGCGCACGCACGATACCTCTGGGCGGTAGGCCTAGGGTACGTCTCCTACAACTTGTGGCATCGGCGTGCGCTAGACGTCGCCCGACGGCTTCACGAGCAGTACTGTTTCGACTTGGTGCACCAAGTGAACGTGATTGGCTTCAGGGAGCCCGGGTACTTGTGGAAGCTCGGGATTCCTTTCGTATGGGGGCCAATTGGTGGCCTACAGAACTACCCCCTTCGCTTCCTGGCCGAAGTCGGTCTGTCTGCGGGACTGGCGGAACTCATCAGGACAGCTGTCAACAGATTTCAGCTGCGATACTCACGGCGGGTTCGCAACGCCGCCAAACGTGCGACGGCGCTTCTGGCGGCCAACTCACACACACAGCGAACGCTCGGCCAGTGGATAGGTTCAGAACCTATCCTGTTGTCAGAGGTTCACGCGGAGCTAAGTGGGATATCTGACAGGAGATTGCGTGCAGGTGACGGAACGCTGCGCGTCCTCTGGTCTGGGAAATTCCTGCCAATAAAGGCCCTATCGCTGCTTCTTCGAGCTCTAGCCGATTTCCCAGAAGACGTCCGCTTCCAGCTGCGTGTTGTCGGCGATGGGCCACAGAGAGGTCGGTGGCAACGTCTCGCCAGGCGGCTCGCCATCGATGATCGCATCGACTGGGTGGGTTGGCGGCCGCACAAGGCGGCGTTAGCTGAGTTCTCTTGGGCAGATGTGTCCGTGTTTTCGAGCCTACGCGATACTACCGGCACGGTAGTTGTTGAATCGCTGAGCCACGGCACCCCGGTCATTTGCCTGGATCACCACGGCGCCGGGGACTTAGTCGATGAGACCTGTGGAATCAAGATCCCCGTCACCAACCGACGTCAAGTAATTGCAGACCTGCGGGACGCACTCGTGGCCTTAGCCAGGTCTCCTGACGAGTTGCACAAGCTGGGGCGTGGAGCTGTTCAGCGTGCCCAAGACTACGCAGGCCGGAGGCAGGGCGAGAAGGTCCTCAGAGTTTATCGCGATGTCCTCACACGATCGGTCCCGACCACGACCAGGAACGCTCCGACCCCGTTCATCCCCGACATTGCGTGTCGCAGCACAGATTAGCTGATCGCATTTACCGAGGACGATTTACAACGGACATCAGCAGGATCATCCGCGTTGTCGTTACGCCTCGCTGAGAACAACAGAGTCATCCGGGGGTGTCCAGCCCAGACCGGTGCTTTTGTCCAAGTTACGGTCGGTGGTGAGCATCGAGCCGATGTCAGGGTTTCCGGGGCAGCGCGGCGACTGCGTCGTTGGACAGCTCATCCGAGTGTTGATTGGTTCAGGGGAGCGAATTGGCTGGAACGTAGTGCCAGAATGACGTTCTATCGATCGACTTCACTCGCTCAGACTGCGGGCTGGCACGGCTCGCAGCAGGATCAGAAGCGAAGTTCAAACACCTCCTGATGTGGTGAAGACTTCGAGAGGCCCTGCAGATCGGCACGCAAGGGGTTCGGCTCGAGTCGAGATCCTAACCAAGTTGGCCAATCCGGCCCATCGGTTACAAGGTAGACTGAAGCAGCTCAGGGGGATCCGCGATGATTGACCAAAACAGGGGCTTCGAACGGTGGCACCCGGACGGGAACGGGACATGGGGAAACTGAAGGCAGTCCTGTCTGTTGGGGCATTCGCTGCGGTGCTTGCGATCTTGAGTTTTCGTGTCGCGATCGGCATGAACGTCCCGGGTCGGATCCTGCCGGATGAATGGGTATTCACGGATTTTCGCGATGCAGTGTACTACCCAGTTGTGTCGTTTCTCAGCGGGGAGAACCCGTACGAGTTTGAGGCGTACACGAAGAAGTACGTTGTGCTGTGCCCATTCGCCCCATACAGCCCGCTCTTCCTGTTGGTGCACTCTCCCTTCGGCTTGCTTCCTCAGGAAACCGCCCAGCTGACCCATTTTGTCCTGTCCATCGTCCTTTCGGTTGGTTTGGCCGCCTTGTGTCTGAAATTCTGTGGACAAAGACCGGACGTGACAACGGTTTGCGGACTGACAGCCCTCATCATGGTGAGCAGGCCCGGCCAGTTCAACTTGCTGATTGGACAGACCACCCTCGAGTTTGTGTTTGCGGTGTATGTGGCGATTTGGACCGGAAGCAGGGTGACTTCGCTTGCCCCTTTTGCCGTAGCCGCTGCGACCATGAAACCCACGTTCGGGTTTCCCCTCGTGATACTGATGGTGTGCCAGGGTCGCCTTCGAACGGTCCTGACCGGTTTGGGAGCAGCTGCCATCGCCACTGGTGCTGCCATGATTCCCGTGGCGCGCGCTGCCGGCGGCATTCCCGAGCTGATTGTGTCGATGTGGGAAACGTACCGCAATACTCCCAACCTCCCTGCCGTGGACCCGGTGACCAGCATGGAGAGGGTTGACGCGGTGGCCTTCCTCAGTCGATTGTGGGGTTCGCCTCTCGGGTTCGGAGTTGAGCTGGTTGTGTTCACGGCCACCATGACTGCCGCGGGCGCGGCGTTGTGGCACGTCCATCGGCGCTGGGATGAGGAATCGGCTCGCCTGTTCAATATCTCGATCTCCTGCCTCGCGATACTGCTCGCCGTCTACCAAAAGCAGTATGGCGCCCTACTCTTGACTCTGCCGCTGGCATCGCTGGCTTTCGGTTGTTGGTTCAAGGCGGGCCAGTCCATCTCGTGGACCATGCGCTGGACACTGCTCGTCCTACTGGCAGTGCCAGCCGTGAACTTCCTCGCGGGCTGGCGAGCGTTGCACCACTTCGAGGAGCGAGGTCTCGCATGGCTAACAATAACTTCGGTGAACGGGGGCGCTCTCATCATTGCGTTTCTGCTCCACCTGATCTTGGCGTTCTCGAGAAAGCACGGCCCCTCCGTCCAGACGCCGACAGAACCACCATCCTCTTGAGTCCCCGCGTCTATTCGACGAATTCCCGAGGCGAGGAGATCTCACCCTTCCACTGTCGGTTTGTCGACACGAGAAGGGTCCGGAGCCCTCAGCCTCCCCAAACGTCCGATTTTGGGAAGCCGCCCCTTTTCGTCAACCTCCAAAGGGCGAGCGCTCTCGCACCGGCAGCAACCAGATTCCCAGCCAGCAAACCGCAAGCGGCGCCAACCACGCCCAGGCTCTTCACGAGTGGAATCCCGACCAGGATCATCACGAGAAGCGGGAATAGATTCACAACGAAATCGACATCTGGACGCTCCATTGCTTGAAGGGACCGTGCCAGTGGCATCGAAACAGCAGTGACAAAGAAGCTCAGAGTAAGGACACCAATCTCTAACCCCAAACCTGCGTATTTGCCGCCATAGATAAAAATAGCAATCCAGTTACCAAATGAAATGAGGATGACACAAAGAGGTGCGACTAACCAGGCGATCCGAATCACTAACACCATCACAGATCGTCTGACTGAAGCGACACCTAGTTCTGCATAGGAGTGTGCGATTCTTGGACCGACGAAGTTCCCAATCGCGTTCGCTATCGGATTTGCGAACGCGATAACCCCCATGCACGCAGCGAAAACACCTGTCGTCTCAGTTCCATGATACCTCGTCAATATCCATGGATACGAATTCGACCACAGACTCCATATCACGATCGAAAAGAACAGCCATTTCCCGAACTTCACGTGTTTCCTGAAGTCCTGGACGACGTCTCCAGCCGTGATCTCTATGTTCCGACGAAACCTCAACAGCCACACCATCGCGCCCACTCCAGAGGCGATGCCGATTGCCACAAAAGAAGTTCTGGCATTCAGGGATCCCGCTTCAGCCAGAGCCACCAACATGAACACCTGTAGTAGAGATGAAATAGCGTCGAGAAAGAGCGCCAGCTTGAAGTCCATGATGGCAAAACAGATACTCCGTGCGAACTCCTTGAAGAGTATGAAAACGATCACAGTCGCCAACGCCTGGATTACGAAGGGCATGTTGGCGTCGGTGCCGGCTGCTGGCAGGGCGAGAGCCACGGTCGCGAGGCCGAGCGCGATGAGGGCGGTGACCAGCAGCTGGTGAACGACGACGCTGCCGGTCAAGGTGGCCCGCGCACTGGCGTCGAGACGAGGGCTGAAGACCGTGTACGGGGGAGAGATGAGGGATGTCTGTGGCGCCATCACGATGAAAACGATGCTGAGGCCGAGCATGTACAGTCCGAACTCATCTTTCGCACAGACTCGTCCTATAATGGCTCCTGTCAGGAAGTTAGCAGCGCTGACGACGATCTGATCCAGAATCGCAAGAAATTCCACACGCCGGATCAGGCGCGAAAAGGTAGTGGCCACGTGCTTGAATCGCTGTCCTCCGCGTTGACCGATGGCGGCAACTCTGTCAGACGGCTCAGTTTCCGCCCCTGAGATGTGATCTCCAGCGTCAAGGTGTTTGTCAGTCACGTAGCTCAACGGTTTCGGCAGAGCGCGTCCTCCGCGGTGGGAGATTTCCCAGACCCCGGTTTGTGCGATTCAAAACTGGCTGCCATTCTGGGCTTCGCTCCAGCACCACTGGTAAACGCGGGTGCCGTTGTGATAAGAATACAGAAGATCAGCGACGACGACCAACTGTTGGTTCTCTGGACGCCGAATACTCCGACGATCTACCGCAATCAACGTTGAATCCCCTTCGATGGCGCAATGCAGAGGCTCGGCGAAGTAGAGAGCGTGAACGCTAAGTCGGGCTTCCTAGGCTCACCGCATTCCAACCACGCAAAGAAACCACTGGGATCGCAAGCTGGCGACCCAGACCCCACTCGAGAAGGCGGACAGGGAATTGACCGCCGCGCGCGATGAACCCGCGGTTGGCGGAGGTGGGAGCACCGCCTCATACATACTTATGGATCGATGAGGCGGCGGGCATCGATTCGGCCAATCTCCACCGAGACCGCGGATTGACCTCGAATCGCGGCATCGTAGATCGCCTGCAACCGATTCCAGAACACGGATTCGCTGTGCTCTTTAAGGGCCCTTCCGCGTCCCGCCTGACCCATCTTCCTGCAGGTCGCCGTATCGAGCCACAGCGCCCGCATCTTGTTCGCGAGCTCCTCCGCGTCGCCGGGCTCAAACAAAAGACCAGTAACACCATCATCAACCAGCTCCGGAAGTCCACCGATTCGCGAAGCGATGACCGGCAATCCGTTGCTCATCGCCTCAAGTATCACCAGCGGGCAACCCTCGAACCACAGACTTGGAACGACCAGGAATCTCGCTCCACGATACTGCTCCACTACTCGTTCTCCTGTTATCTGACCAAGGAAAGTCGCGTTGGGAGGAGCGTCAGCCGAGTATTCCTCAAGGGTGGGGCCCCCGCCAAGAAGGCGAATTGGTATCTCGGGAGTCCTGCGAGCCGCGTCGAGTAATGTCGCCACTCCCTTTTCGGGACACATGCGCCCGGAGAACACGACGTACCGCCCCCGGGACGCGTCGATCGGAGTCTCCGGAACCTCAACCATGTTGGGCAGTACCACAACCCGCTCTTCGTCGAATCCAGCCTTCACGAGACGCTCTTTGGCGAACTGGTTGAGGGCAATCACCATCGTCACGTTGTCGGTGAAGAGGCGGAGTTTGCGCGCAGTCATGCTCCTCAACGCGTACCCAACGCTTTCAAACAAGTTGCCCCTGCAATCCTGGAGAACACAGTGATACTCGCGGCCACCCACGCACCGTTCGCAGATACGACCTTTACAGAGATGATTGGCCGTTGGGCAGGTGTGAAAGTGATTGTGTACCGTCATCACGACAGGGACCCCAGCTCGTCGAAGCGCAACCAGAACCGAGGGCGAAAAGAGCGGATACAGATTGTGCACGTGCGCGACGTCGGGCAGGTAACCCTTGACGTATTCTGCAACTTCTCGGTAACTGAACGGGTTAAAGACTCCTGACACGAACGCTTGTGCCCTGCCCAACGGCGACCGATCAAGCCCCCGACTAGACCGTAGGATCAACCGTGCCTCACCGCCGTGCTTCTCCATAAGCTCTGCAGTACGCTTCACAACGGTTTCCTCGCCGCCAAACAGACTGCGATACTGGTTATAGAGTTGCAGGAGTTTCACTCTCCGATACCTTATGAAGTGCTTTCCGGTAAGAAGGACCCAATGAGCACGCCCCTGGTCATGTCAGCGGCCAACAAGGCTCTCGACGCAACCCGACAAGGACTTTCTCGCGACTTCGAGGTTGAATTCTGCCTCCGCGAGATGTCGACTCGAGTGACCCATTTCCGCGAGCTCGTGCCGAGAACGGCTGAGCATCTCACGAATACCGCGGGTCAGTTCAGGCGCACTGCAATCCTCGACGACCAACCCACAGGCGTACGCCTTCACAAAATCCGCGGCGTCTCCCACATTGGTTGTTAGAATCGGCTTTCCCATTGCGGCATATTCCGCGAATTTCGTTGGTGCGGCGACCCGCGTAGCTGGATGGTCCGGCCGCGGGAGCACCAGCAGGTTGCAAGCACCGTACAACGAAGGCATGCGATCGACAGGAACGCTCCGCACGAAATGCAAGGTGTCGTCGGCCCCAGACTCATCTCCCCCGACGATGAGGAAACTCAACCGAGGGTCACCCATGTTGCGCGCAGCCTCCAAGAACTTCTCATACCCCTGCCACGATTGGAGTCTCCCCAGGTAACCTACAAGGAACTTGTCGTCGTCGATACCAAGGTCGCGTCGCACCTTCAATGTCTCGGCCATTGGACGTGGCCGGAAGAACTGAAGATCGACGCAATTCGGGACGTACACCAACTTCTTCTCTTGTACGCCCCGCGAACCGAGCTCCCGCATCATCGCCCGCGACACGCACAAGACACGGTCGGCAATCCTGCGCGTCGTGACGTCTGCAAGTTGATAAAGCACTCTTCTAAAGCGATATTCAATGTCTAGAACCGATGAGCCACCATCCCAGGTATGCTCCATTTCCAGCTCAGCGACCATGTTCCCATGCATGTCAAGGACCAGCGGTGTGCTCAGGCAACCGAGAATCGAGAATAGGCCACCATTGATGTTGTTACCGATAACCAGATCGAACCCCTTGCGCGTCACGTCCCAACCATGGCGAAGGATGCTCCCCAGCCTCGATGTAATCGCTATCTCGAAGGAAACACCGGGAATCTCTAGGGCACGACGGCGCCCCGTCACTAGTTTTTCGGGTCTGACATACTGCCGAACGGTCACGCGGTACCCCGCATCACACAAAGAGCGAGCGATATTCAAGGCTCGCCACGATGCAGCATCGTCGCCCAAAACATATGACGTTACACACATCACAGTTCGTTGCCGTCCCGAGTCAACTGGAGACACCACCTGCGACAACCCCCTCAACAACGCCTCCGCCGCGAGTGCACCACGGCGAAATGGACCCGGTTTCGCCAACCCTCTGCTCCCCAATCGCGATCATGTCCCGTTAATCCGCAGACAGACTGACCGACTCCAGGGGTGCTCCTCGGTCGCTGCATGGAGCGCAACCATAGGAGCCGGTGTCGTGCGAGTCGTCCAATGCCAAGAAACTCAGATTACCTTCAATGAGGAATACCACCTCGACTGGCAACCTCTTGATCGCCTATGTCACCGGTTCCAGAGAAACCCAAATAGAAGGCTCCAGCCAGCAACAAGAACATGGAGAAACCACTCTCGATCACGACGCTCGACAGTAGCCCATCAATGCAAATCAAGAGAATCACTGCTACAAGGAAGGACGACACCACGTCAGGTGATCTCTTGACCCGTCGGACACCACTGCTCAGAGCCGACAGTAGAACCGCCACCAGTAGCGCTAGACCAACAATGCCGAGATTTAACACCGTGTCCAGGTAGACCGAATGCCCTGAGAAGTTGATCCAGTCCTGCGATTTCGATACGTCCATCACACGCTCCTCGGTCCAAAACCCATTGAAACCATATCCCGTCCAGGGACGTTCCGTAACATAATCCAAACACTCAGCCCACAGCGGGATCCTACCGGTGAGCGTCTTCGCCTCGTCCTGCCTGCCCATCAATAAAGCCGCCGAGAAATCAGCCCACCCGAGAACCAGCACTAACAAACAAGCAATCAGCAACGCGATGAAAACCACATTGAACGTGTTCAGTCGCCTGCGCGTAAGGTAATGATACGCAACCATCGCAATCATTACTCCAGCAAATGGGCCTCGTGCTCGCGTGAGAACCAAGAATAGGAGGCCTGCAACCGAGAAACTGCGGTAGGCGAGACGGGCAAAACCAGTCCTGCCATCGGAGATCGCCCATGCCGACAATAACAAGATTCCACAGTCGAACCCTTGCCCCTCGGGACCTCTGGTACCCGAAAAGCGGTATCCTTCGACAAGTGGATTGAAGGTTCCTAGCAGCTTCTCTGCCACGATTCCGATCAACACGAAGACGACAGAAACGCCAAAAACGACCGACAAGAAAGCACCCTTTGGGAGAGCTCTTGAGAGTGCAAGAGCCGCAAATAGCGTCAAGGAGAATGAGACGACCCTCTTCATTACCAAGAGAGGGTCATCCGCCCAAAAATAGCTCAACCACGCCCAGGCGACATAGAGGGCGATCAGACACAGATGGACCTTATGAATCGCAAAATCCAGCCGTCTCTTCTTCATCAAGAAGAACATGCCAGAGAGGCCCAACACGAGAAAGGCGATCGGCCGTCTCGTGCTTCCGGTCGATATCCCCTCAACCTGCAATCGCGCCATTTCTGGATCATTGACGGTCAGAGATTTGGTGGGTGTGTGGTCGATGGAGAAGAACACAAGGCAATACAGTACTACTATTCCAACGATGAGTCTTCGACTTATCGTCTCCGCACCAGTAGGTGGTGATACCATCACTTCCGCACCACCCGGCAGTAGATGTCAATTTCTCAAATTGTGAAACGCGTTTTGGTGCGACAATTCTCCACCGGCTCTTCCATGTCGCAATGCGCCCACCATCGGAACAAGCTCTGAACAGGCGATCTGCGCGAACCTCTCAACTCCCTCAGGGGTGTAGTGAACCTTGTCAATAAAGTATCTGTCGTCATGTCCCATCAGCGAATACATGTCGATGAACTGGATTCCTTCTTTGGTCGCCACCTTTTCCATCTCGTCGTTGTAGGCCAAGAAAGCTTCCTCGCTAACTGACGGATCAGGTTTCAGAGACGACGGCTGAGACATCAGTACAAGCTCGATATTGGAGAGACTACAAACTGCAGCAATATTCGCGAGGTTCCTTGAGAAGAGGTGGAGTCCGTACCTGTAATCGTTCTCGAGATGAATAGCGCCAGGTTTGTTTGCCAACATTTGTGGCAATCCGAACTTGCTCAAGAATCGTGATTGCGTCAACAACCCGGTGAAGGAGAGCGTGCCCTGCAGTCTTGGATTCAGGAAATAGCTCTGCAGGTATTTGTTGGAATAGTCTGGAGTTGCTCCGTCCAAGAAATAGTTGACAGAACTGTCATTGATGTTCTCCATCAACAGAATAACATCCGGATCCAATTCGACTAATCTGAATTGAATATTAACTAGGCTATGTGCCGTAGAATAGGCATCTGCACCAGCGTTCAAGACTTCAACGTTGAAGTCAGGAAATTCACGGGCTAGTCTTCGCTCCAACTCCATTGGATAGTCTATTCCAGCATCTCTGTAAGCTCCGAGACATATCGTCGTAGATCCGCCGACAGCAATGATCCTCAGAGTATCTTCTGGTTTTTCCCATGACGTAGGACCTACCCGGTGTCGAAAGTACAGCCTACCGTCAGACTCGACCATAGGCGGTGGATAGTCGTAGCTGGTAATCCAACATGAGATGAAGGTATTTTGTCGGAAGAAACCGCGCCCCTTCCTGATCAGGGTGTACGTCCTAGTGGCAGACTCTAGTGCCAAGAACGCCAACAAGAAGACGACGATATTGACCAAGACTATGTTAAGAAAGTGCAGCGTGCTCTTGAGCATGGCGATGATTCTCGGTTGTGCCATAGTCTTCACCCGAACCGACGGTCAACGCGCTCTCTAGCCCCGAGCGTGCGACGGATTACAGAATCTCTGGCGGTGCGAGTGCTGCGGATCCAGGGCAGTGAATACAAACTCCCTCCTGCCTTCAATGCCGATCTCCAATGTATCACTGCAAATGCGCTGCTAGCATCTCCTCGCCGAAGGATGGCACTTGTCCGGAGATGGTGGGCATCGAGATTCCCGCGCCGGCATCGGGGCGATGAGAGGTGAGGGAAGACCCCCGGTCCTCCGCCCTGCTTCAGCGGGACATGGAAGGTGTCCTTCAGGTAGCCATCGTCTTAACTTCGCTAGCACCATTGGTAGCCGTCGCAGCGGCAACCAACCACCCATAAGGAACGCCCAACCCGCCGGACAGTACGCGCACCATCCATCGACACCTACCAGAACTAGTGACTCATTGCTCGACACAGCACTGCTGGCCCGACCCGATCGCCATCGATTCAAATGGAACACTTTCCTCCTCAGCGACATCTTGTTTGCGCGCCATACCCGGCGCAAGAGCTACCTGCCCCCGTCTCCCGACCACCGCTAGTGAAGGGGTTTCCCCTGACCTTTCAACCAATGCGATCCGACATGAAGACGAACCGGCACAAAAAACGAGCTCCCGACTCACATCATGCAAAACCACCCGCTGCTCAACCACGGTCTGCACCGCTTCGAAACTGGATTCCTGATTGCTCCGCCACCTTCCGTAGACATTCAACTGGCGATGCCACGAATGACACAGCAACTCGCGTAAGCGAAGAGAGATATCTCTGTTCAAGCCATGCCGCGCCAGCCTTCCTGAAGTTGTATCGGCTCACGTCCTCGAGACGTCGCCTTACCCGGGTCGGTAATCCACCACGACTTCTCTCATACTCCGCAAGCGTAGGCTCAACGAGTCCTCGCTGCCGTGCGGCCAAGCAGGACTGAGCGTACCTCACCAGATGGCGGGCTTCGAAGAACTGTCTTGAAGATCCTGACTCGTCATGGACTCGGAATCCGAACAACCTCTCTGGAATCGCAAGGACTGTCCCTCGTTCGGCAAGTCGAGTCCACAAGTCAACGTCCGCCGCTGGTCCGAACACCTCACGGAACCCGCCAACGTCCCGGATTGCCTTGGTGCGTACGACGACCGACGGGAAAACCAGATGAATCGGTTGGTCGCACTCAAGTTGCCGTCTCATTTCCTCGACTGACGTGGGGCCCACATCCATGTAACCCTTCGATCGCAGAGGCCCTCCCGGTCGCCCACCAACGCGGCGCGCGAAGGTACCCACGGCAAGGACGTCCTCATTCTCGAAGAGACGCAGCTGGCGCAAGAGCTTCGGCTCGAGGTTCACGTCGTCGTCTCCCATGAAGTTCACAAATTCGGTCTGGACCTCGCGGAGCGCGAAGTTGTGCGCCTGTGCGAAGTTGAGCCGGCGCTCCAACGTCAGGCGTCGCGTAGGTCCCCGCCACCGGGCTAGCGCGGCGTCTGCGACTCCGCGAGTGTCAGCGCCGCATGCATTCAGAGTGATCTGTAGGGTAGCTCCAGCAGGGGTTGTCGGAAAGAGACTCGCGACCGCCTGCTGGAGGTACACCGGCCTGTCGATGGCAATGATCGACACCGTGAGTTCGTCAATCGCTGGTAAAGCGGTCATTCGGCCCTCTGCCTACGTCACCGTCCCGCCGGTCCTGTATCGACTCGAACGCGCGGCCAATCCTCCTGAACCACAAGGCGCTAATCTATGGAAGTGACCGACCTAGCTCAGCACCCCGCCGAAATGCTGACAGGGCGCGACGGACCGTCCTGAGGCACTAGCTTGCCCCCGTTCCTCGGAGAACTGCGGGGATGGTCTTGAACATGATGTCGAAGTCGAGGGAGAGGGACCAGCTGTCGATGTACTGGAGGTCGAGCTCCATCCAGTGGTCGAAGTCGATCTCGTGACGTCCGTTGATCTGCCACAGGCAGGTCAGGCCCGGGCGCACGCTGAACCGGCGGTTCTGCCACGCGCTGTCGAAGCGCTGGACGTCGCGGATCGGCAGCGGCCGCGGACCCACCAGGCTCATGTCACCGACGAACACGTTCCACATCTGGGGCAGCTCGTCGAGGCTGAACTTGCGGAGGATCCGGCCGACCCGCGTCATCCGAGGGTCGTCCTTGATCTTGAAGGCTGCTCCGTCGACCTCGTTGAGAGCCTCGATCTCGGCCTGGCGCTGCTCGGCGTCCACCTCCATGGTCCGGAACTTGAGCATTCGGAACTTCCGCCGTCCGAGGCCAATCCGCTCCTGCGCGAAGAACACCGGACCGCGGGAGTCGAGCTTGATGGCCAGGGCGATCGCTGCGAACAGCGGGGCGAAGACGATCATCGCCGCAGCGGACCCGAAGAAGTCGATGACTCTCTTGATCGCGGTGCTCCC
>PQAQ01000011.1 GCA_003105305.1 Candidatus Methylomirabilota bacterium | reverse complement strand
CTTTCGCCGGTATGACGATTTGTGTACGCTAACTTTCGCAATTATTAAGGGGAGCACTTAATAAATTGCGCTCTTGCCTCTTATCTCAAGCAACCTCCCCCTTTGGCAAAGGGGGATTGAGGGGGATTTCCTGAGCGCCCAAATCCCCCCTCGCCCCCCTTTATCAAAGGGGGGGATTATAAGCAGCTTCCCCCTTTATGAAAGGGGGGTGTAAGCCATTGTATGCTCTGATTAATAAGTACTAGCTCGCGTCACCGCCCCCGTTGCCGTCAATCGAGGGGTGAATACCGTACGAATACGCAGTGATTGTGCTTGACAATCGATGAGCGCTTGCGTAACATTCACTTCCATATTGTTATCTGGCGTTTTTTAGGTGAAATGATGAGCGAGTGGCGAGTTCAGAATGGTGTGTACACAACACAGGGACCGGTCGTCGAACGCGGTCTCGCTGAAAGGAGGCGTCGGATGCGGCGTGGAGTGGTAGGCATGCTCGTCAGTCTCATGTCGGTCGCGATCATTGCCGGGAGTCCCCGCCCGAGCCAGGCGATCGATTCCTGCTCGGTCAATGGGGGCTTCTACCTGAGCGGCTATGCCGTGGGGGATACCGAGGTCCTCGGGTTGTTTAACTTTGTCCCGAACGGCACCTGCACCGGCGGCACCTTTACCGGTAATGTCACCATCCGTCAGGACGGCAGCCCCGCCGCGAGTCTGAGCCCGAGCGGGACGTATGTGGTGAATAACGACACCACGATGACGATCACCGACGGCTCGATCCCCATCACGCTGAGCGGGATCGTTTCGCAGGTCTCCGGCGTGACCGCCTACTCGATTCATGCCATCGGCGACGTCGGAGGGGCCATCAATGTCGGTCTGACCATGACCCGGTCGGCGTTGAGTGCGACCGGCCCCGCAGGTCCGGCGGGTCCGGCAGGCCCAGCCGGTCCGGCCGGCGCGACAGGCCCGGCAGGCCCAGCCGGTTCAGCGGGCGCCAAGGGTGACAAGGGTGACAAGGGTGACACGGGGGCGGCGGGCGCAACCGGCGCCACAGGGCCGGCGGGCGCGAATGCGGCCAGTATCCTGACCGGCGGGTCAGACCCTGATGCCGTCGGAGGATTAACAGACGGGGGGGCCGGCACGCCGTACTATATGGGTCCGGGTCGGGCGGGAGGAACTCAGCCAACCATTGCTACGGTCGAGGTCCCTCTGCCTGCGAGTACCGTCCAGGCCCTTCGGGTCAAGCTGGAGAATGCCCCTGGGGCCGGCCAGACACGGAAGTTTACCGTCATGAAGAATGGGACAGCCAGCACCACGCAGACCTGCACCATCTCCGGGTCGGCCACTGCATGTGGACCGACCTCAGCGTCCGAGTCGTTCACCACGGGCGATCGATTGGCGGTGGAGCACTCGGCGTCCAGCGGTGCTGCCACGTCCCAGGGCGGCTGGTCCGTGGTGGTGACCGTGCCGTAACCGTATCTATGTGCATGGAGCCCCCCTGGTCGTCGCCAGGGGGGCTCTTTTTTGTGGGCCTATGCCTGATCGTCTGTGGTCGTTCCGATCGCGCCCGTGGGCCCTCTATCTGGCGATCGCGGGCCTGGCCGGGCTTCTGTACGCCGGGTCGCTGCCAAACGGCTTTGTCTTCGACGACCATTACCTGGTCGAGAGTAATCCTGACTTTCGCTCGATCGAGGGGCTGACGCAGTTATTCCGGTCCGGCGGCTGGCTGACGTATCGCCCGCTGCGCACCGCCTCGTACGCGATCGACTATGCCCTGTTCGGGCCGACCCCGTCCGGGTTCCGGGCGTTCAATATCCTCTACCATGCCCTGAACGGGGTGCTGGTCTTTACCCTGCTGCGGTCGATCCTGGGGGTCACGCGGCCCGCGTTCCTCGCGACGCTCCTCTTCATCATCCACCCTGTCCAGACCGAGTCGGTCGCCTACATCTCCGGTCGGCGGGATCTCCTGTCCACCCTGTTCTACCTGACGGGGGTCTATGGATTCGTCCGGTACCGGGCGACCGGCGGGGGACGGTGGCTGGGCCTGGCCGGGATCTCGTACTATCTCGGCCTCCTCTCGAAGGAGATGGCGGTCACCCTTCCGCTCCTGTGCCTCGGATACGATCTGATCCGCGCCATGCCCGAGGGCGGCGAGGGGGGCGGGCGCCCGTGGACGGCCGTCAGGGAGGCGGCGCAGCGGCTGTGGCGGGATCACCGGCGTCTGTATCTGGCCGGCGGCGCGGTCTTGTCGGCGGTGGTCTATTACTTCGTTGTGCTCTTTCGCGTCACGCAACGGTTTGACCCGTGGGGCGGCGGACTCTGGCCGACCCTCCTTACCAGCGTCACGATCATGGGCCATTACCTGACACTGCTGCTGTGGCCCGTGACCCTGAACGCCGATTACTCGTTCAACGCCTTTCCGGTGCCGAGCACCCTCCTGGACAGCCGGGTCCTGACGGCCGCCGCCGTGGTGGGCGGAAGTTGGTGGGCGATCCGGCGGACCCTGGCCGCCCACCGGTGGGCGGCATTCGGGGGCCTGTGGTTCTTTACGACACTGCTGCCGGTCGCCCAGATCATCCCCCATGACGAGATCGTGGCCGAGCACTATCTGTACCTGCCGTCCATCGGCGTCTGTCTGGCCGCCGCCGTGGCGGCGGATCGGCTGCTTGCGCGTGTCCGGCAACGCCGGGCCGTCGCGGCCGTCGTCGGGCTCGTTGCGCTGCTGCTCGGGGTCAGGACGGTCGTCCGCACCCGCGATTGGCAGGACGACCTGACGCTTTGGACCAAGACCGTCCGGACCGCCCCGGCATCGGCGAGGGCGCGCCGCAACCTGGGGCGGCTGTACATGATCCGGGGGCGCCACCAGGAGGCCGTCGGCGAGTTCCGCGAGGCGCTCCGGATCGCGCCGAACGATGCGCCGACCTGGAACAACCTGGGGGTGATGCTGCTCGAGCTGGGGAACCTGGACGGCGCGGAGCAGGCCTTCACCGGGGCGCTGCGCCTGCAGACCCTGCCGTCTGATGTCAGGATCAACCTGAGCACCGTGGCCCTCAGACGCGGGCGGACGGCGCAGGCCGAGGCGTACCTCCTCGCGGCGCTGGCGTCGCACCTGCCGCCGTCGCAGCGGGCGCTGGCGTTGAACAACCTCGGCATGGTGCGCGCCGCGCAGGGGCGGTCGGCAGAGGCCGAGCGGGCATTCACAGAGGCGGTCGCGCTTGAGCCGGGTGACGCCGATGCCAGACGGAACCTGGGATTGGCCTATCTCGAGACAGGGCGAATGCAGGCGGGGATTGCAGAGTTGGAGGAGGCCGTCCGATACAAGAGCGCGGACCCGACACTGCATCAGCTGCTTGGACAAGTCTATTATGCGCAGGGACAACGGGATCTGGCGGTAGCGTCCCTGAGGAAGGCGCTGAGTCTGAAGGGCGACCTGGCGGAGGCGCGCGAGTTGCTGGATGCGATTCTCCACCCGTCCCGGACGTCTCCGTGACATCCGCCCGCACCCATGCCACTGCTGTTGGATATCCGCCGGTATGACGAACTCGCGGCACGCGGCGCCCCTGCG
>PQAQ01000010.1 GCA_003105305.1 Candidatus Methylomirabilota bacterium | reverse complement strand
ACGGTGAGATTGCTTCGGTCGCCGGACTTCCTCGCAATGACCAACACGGGAGACTTTCGGAACAAGGACAACTGGAGTGTGACCGAACCGTGATGGGGGGGAGGGAGTCTCTCTTGGGTTCGGGTGATGGCGTGGCGGGCAAGATAGGCAGCGGACCGCAAAGTCCTTGACGGGTTCGGCTCAGTGAGGAATACTGTGGCGACAGCACCGTTGAGCAGCCCGGCAGTGCCAGGGGATAGCCGGCCATGATTTGCCGTGGTCTAAACGGCTCACTAAATAGTTCGGCGCATCTGTCAGCGTCCATGTAGGGGCACGCAATGAAACGAGTCCTCACCATCATGACCGGTGCTTTGATCGCGGCCATGGCGCCCGCGCCCGTTTTCGCTTTCAAGGCGACCATGAGCGCGAAGGTAGAAGCTGCCGACAAGCCGGTCGTGATAGGAACGACGAACCTACCCGAAGGTACCGAACTGATGGTCACCGTCAAGCGCAGCGAGAGCGGCTACATGGCGCAAGACAAGACGCGGGTCTCGAATGGAGGCTTCCGAGTTGGCCCGTTCTCTCAGGGGGGGCGCTCCGTTGAACCCAGGCATCTATTCCCTTGAGATCTCAATGCCGATTGCCGCTGTGCAACCAGCCTCCGTACGTTCGGTGATAGGCCGAGATGCCTCGAATTTAGAGGGACCCCTCGTGAAATACTCGACGTTTGGTGGAAAGGTTGTTGAGTTTCAGACCTCGTTCAGGGTCGGTGTTGGAAAACCGTCGCCTGAGGCCGATCGCGCCGCTCGCACCCAAGCGAACAAGGACAGGCACGAGTGGTGGCTGCGGTCGTGCAAAAGCAACTGCAACCTCGTTCAAGGTGCCGCGAGGAGTCGCGGCGAGCTGTTTGACTGGGATAGCTGCTACAACAAGTGTCTCGCAGAGGAACCACAGCGGAGATGAACGCTCCCTTGGCTGCTTCCATCCGAGGCGGCACGTAACGCCCAACAACCGGCTTCACCCGACGGCTCGCAAGACGTTCCAATGCGTGAAGTCGCGGCCGCCAGCGTGGGCCGCGGATGAGCCCCCGCGTTATGCGGCTACGACGGCGAGTGGAGGGCATGATGGTGGAGACATACAAGACGTTTCTTGGGCCAGCCTACTTCTTCACCACCGATCTCAGCGAGATACCAGTTCACACTCGCAAGGCGATCGAGACAAAGGTGGCGGTAGACTTTAGTGGGGAACGCCTCCTTGCGGCCTGCGGGATTGATCGGTTTGCGAGTCGCGGCAACTTCTGGGTCGTGGTAACTGAAGATCGGGTGTTGTCGTTCAAAAGCCCTTCCCTGCAACAAAACTTCTTCTCTGATCTAACAGGTGTTGAGCGTGCGTATACTGGCGACATCATGCTGCAGTCGCCAGGAAACAAGTCTAATCTCTTTAGCGCGATGCTCATGCCTAAGAAGGAATTGGCGGATCGGATGTTCCTTGTGATCCAAGCCCGGTGGCTGGCTGTCCGTGGTCGGTCAGGGTAACCTCATAACACGCGTTTTCGGTTGTCGGCGGCCTGGGAGCCGCGTGGCGAGCGGGGCTTGAGGTGGGTGTAGCTGACATTACGTGTAGGTTGCGACCCCTCCGCCACCGCAAGTGAAGCGCAGACCGTTAGACCCCATGGGAACTGACCGATGACAAATCTTAGCGCGTTATACCTAAGTCTCAAGCGCTTGAGCGAGATTATCTCGCTTCCCGATAGGGTAACACACAAAATCATGGCTTCCGGTAACCTTCCATCCTATGAGCACGGGCGAAATCGATTGGTAGTGACGCTCGAAGCAAGGTTACTACAATGGCTTCCTCAGGCTGACTTACCCACATTGGGAGAGCTGCTCGCCAAGAATCTGATCACGGAGGGAGCGCTCTTTACCCATTTGGGCCCGTGCTTTGGCAAGGGGGTAGCCCCGGCAGCGTACCGGTTCTATGAGGGGAAGGCCATCAAGAACATGCCACTATTGTACGCCAAACTGGATTCCTTCACGGAAGGTGGGCGCATTGAGATTCCACTTCACCCAGAGAACTTCATCACCGATTCGAGTTGGGAGCAGCTGTCGGGCCAACGGCGCCTGTTCCTCCTTGGTCGCATCACGGGATCGGAGCTTCCCCATCTGAAAGCACAAGCATATGTAATCGGGCACTTGTACGATGCGGACCGCCCCGAAGCGGAAACGCTCGACCCGTTCGGAAGGCTCTCCGAACGAATGGAAGTCTTTCCCCCCATGATTGACCATTTCCGTGGGATTTCGGAAATCCGAGGCGTGTCAAAGAAGGAACTGGACGGCTTGCGCGGTATTTCTGAATGGGATATCAAGGAGGCATTTGCTGAGATAATCGGTGAGCCTTTTGTTCCGCGAGACTGGGGCGGTGAGCGGTCTGATTTGTTCTCCGCGAGAGTCTCGCTCGGCGGCAGGGCGGTATCAACCGCCTTCATCTTTAAGGGCCCGTCCAAATTCAAGCCGCTAACAGTAGCTGATCTGGGAAAGAATGGAGACCAGATTTCTCGACTGTTCACGGAGCCGGCACAGTTCGTAGTGCTTCAGCATTGCCACCAGATTACTGCTGGTGTCCGGGATCACATGCGTGCATTTGCAACGAGGATTCATGACCTCCGGCCATTTTCTCTGATTGATGGGGCCGACACAGTAAGGATACTCAAGGTTCACGGGAAACTAGGATATAGGGTCTAACATGTTGCTCGACCCAGCCGCGCTTCGCGCGGCGGGTTAGCTCCGCCATTGAGCGACGGAGGGAAGATGGAAGATGGGGTCAGGTCTTGCAATACCGCATCCCTGACTTAGCAAACCAGCGGAGCTGACGGCCCACAGCGGAAAAGGGTCAAGTCTGCTCTTGACTCATGCAGTTCTCTCGTCAACACGATTCTTGAAAAACGCCGGCGAATGAGGCAATCTACGGGCGACGAGCAGACGAGGTGGAATGATGAAAACCGTGACGCTTGATGTTCGTTCGCCGGCCGATGCGATGGCGGATTTTACTCAGGCATGGAAGACCGGCAAACCGCAGCGCAGCGCCCGCATCAGCTTTGCGACGCCTGAACTCCTCTGGAAGGTACTGACGGAAAAGCGATGGGAACTGCTGAAGGCGTTGTG
>PQAQ01000009.1 GCA_003105305.1 Candidatus Methylomirabilota bacterium | reverse complement strand
CCCTCATCCCCGAAATGCCCGGTTTCTATCCTTCCGCCGGCACCCTCTCAGACGTCTTCAATTTTTGGGTTTACTACTATGACCAGGACGGCGATGCTCCGACGGTCAAGAACATCTATGTCGACGGGGTCGATCATCCGCTGACACTTTGGTCAGGCACCCCCTCCAGCGGTTATTATCATTATGAAACATCTCTCCCTCTTGGGACGCATGATTATCGGTTTTATTTCGAGGACGGCCGGGGAGGAACAGCCAGGTCTCCCATCGTCGCAACGTTGCCCGGCCCTGTCGTTGTCCTCGATCATATCGTTTCACAGCCGAGCGCGCCGACAGGAGAGGCCGCGCCCTCGCCGGGAGTGTCCCGTTCCTATACCACGGCCACTAGCATCTGCAATCTCGGCCATGCAGTCCAGTACCGCTTTGATTGGGGCGACGGCGGAACTTCGGATTGGCTTCCGGTCGGTCAGACCAGCGAGGCGCATGCTTGGGCGGCAGCGGGGGCTTATCTTGTCAGAGCGCAGGCTAGATGTTCCGTTGTTCCCGCCGTCATTTCCTCATGGACGGAGGCCCTGAGTGTCAACGTCGCCGGGACACTTCGCAAAACTGATCTTAACGGTGACGGTCAGGAAGACATCCTCTGGCGATACTGCGGCATGGGGGGCTACATTCGAACTTGGTTTATGAGCAACACGGACGGAGCCGCGTCGGCGATAACGCCCTCAGACGGCGAGATGACGCCCGAATCGGGCCACCAAGAGCCAAACCATAGGATGTCGGGCGAGGCGCTTTTCCCCAGCTTTATGAGCGGCAAGGGCAAGTCTGGCCCGATTAACAAGGGGGAGAGATCTCGGCCGGCGGATATCATGTGCGCCTCGGCAAAGCGAACGCGTGGTGCAGGATCGGTTGATGACCCCCGGAAGGCAGGCACGGGACTCCAAATGCCCATTTTCGGGGTCTGCTCTGATCCGAGGCAGGTGAGTTCACCTCCGCATCAAGGGCTTACACCCAGCCTTTCCTCAGAAAGAGTTGCCTCGCCTCAACTCCTTGGCGGCGCCGATGTCATGCCGGTGGGCGACCTGAATTGGGAGATCGTGGGTTCGGGGGATTTCAATAACGATTCTCGTACGGATATCTTATGGCGGAATATATCCAATGGCGCTAATGTCGTCTGGTTCATGAACGGGACGGAGTGGAGCGGGAGCGCCGAGCTTCTGCCAGTGGGCGACCAGAGCTGGGAGATCGTAGGGACAGGGGACTTCAACCGGGACGGGAACGTCGACATCCTCTGGAGGAACAGCGTCAGCGGGGATAACGTCGTTTGGTACATGAACGGCACGACCTGGATCGGGAGCGCCATCCTACTCAAAGTTACAGACCAGAGTTGGCATATCGTCGGAACCGGCGACTTCGATAAGGACGGCAATATCGACATCCTCTGGCGCTACAACGGGGCCGGAGGATACAACGTCGTCTGGCACCTGGACAACGCGACATGGATAGCGAGTTCGGAGCTGATCCCTGTGGGGGACACGAACTGGCAGATCGTGGGTACGGGCGACTACAACAACGATGGGAACATCGACATCCTCTGGCGGTACAACGGTCCCGGCGGGTACAACGGCATCTGGTACATGAACGGCATGACTTGGATAGGGAGCGCCGAGCTCTTACCGGTGCCAGACCTCAGCTGGAAAATCGTCAACAGATAATTGCTCTCTATAGCCTCGAGAATTTGCCGGGTCGGCTAAAGATAGGGAGCAGTTTCCATGCCCTCCAGCGACCCTGCCTGGGGATTGTCAACCGTAAGATCTGAGACTTGATGATCGGCCAATACCTTAAGTTCATTTATGGGACCACCCAGAAAAGTGACCATATTTTATCTCATTGCGTTTCTGCTGTTGAACACCTGACAAGTAGGTTTGCCTAGGTTCCTGTGCGATGACAAATTAAGGCATTTTGTCGGAGCGAATTGACCAATAATGTCAAGACATCCTGCCCGGCAATAAGAAAGCCAGCGTGTCATTATGTGACATATCGTGGCACGCTCGAACAAGGCATTGCTTTCTTAGATATATTGGTCTATGAAGAGGATCGTGGGTACGCTTTTAAGGGGGAGGGGCCGAGGAGGAAGGGTTCGCTGATACCCTTAAGATAACGATCGGCACCGAAGTTTCGACTCCAAAACCTGTGTACTGCTTTATCTATTTCAATAAAGCACCATCGATTCTGAATTCCACGGGAGGATGTCTTGAGCACTAAAAGATTGAATCGAATTGTGTTGGCTGGTCTCCTTTTCGGTTTATCGCTCCTGCTCACCGCGAGCCAAGCTCCTTCGACGAAGAAAGCTAAGCTGTCCCAAGTCGGCCCGACAAACAATCGGCCAATTCCCCCCGTTCAACAAAACGCTCCCGCGGATGCGAAGATCTTGGCCAACACCGTCCTCCTCGACGAATCATTCGATTCCGGAGAACTTCCGCCGGGCTGGACGCCGGATGCCGAGGGAGAAGGAGTCAGCGAAGACTTCTTATATGTAGACGGAAGCAACCTGGCGGGGGGAGACCCCTATGAGCTCTATTTTTACCGCCAATCCGCGACAGGAACGGTCCGCTTGATCATACCGCTCAACACCGTTGGCTTTAACAAGCTCTTTGTTACCTTCAAGCAATACATAGAGTCCTGGTATGAAGGGCCGAAATTCAAACTCCAAACGAGCTCCGATCTCGTGACCTGGACCGACGAAGCATGGGCTTACCAGGCCTCCTCTTCGGAATGGACCAAAGGTCCCGAATCGGTGACCACCGTCATCACCCACAACCTGAACAGCCCGACGACCTATCTGGCTCTTGCGGTTTCTGGAAACCTCTCCTATCTCTACAGATGGAATATCGACGATATCATCGTTGAATCGGAAAAGAGCCTTTTTGATATGCCCTACACGGAATCTTTTTCCGTGTCGACCCTGCCCCAGAGCTGGACCGTGAAGACCGAAGGCGACGGCGTATACAATTATTGGGGCGTGTCCAACTCAAGTTATGCCGGAGGAACGGAATACGAGATGTACTGCGATCCCCAATCCGCCCAGGGGACCGTACGTCTCATGACCCCCCCGATCGATACGACCGGGGCATCGGTGGCCTTCTTGTCGTTCAAGTACCGGTTCTACGCTTATGAGCAAGGCCTGACCGTGAAGGTCCAATCGAGCCCCGACGGCGTCACCTGGTCCGATGAGGCCTGGTTTCTCGAATCCTCCCCCTATACGGCTCTCGTGGACGCCCAATCGATTGTTTTACCCATTACGCATAACACGAACAACCTCAGCACTTACATCGCCTTTGTCATTCAAGGCGACTTGAGCAAGTTCGTCGAGTGGTATATCGATGATGTCGATCTTGCGGCTCCGAGCGCTTCATACGACATCCCCTTCGCCGAATCCTTCGAGACATCAGGTATGCCGGCCTATTGGACAAAGCAGGCCCTGGGGCAAGGCGTCGCCGACACATGGACGATCTCGAACACCAATTATGCGGGCGGGGACGCTTATGAGGCGATGTGCGACTATAGGCTCAATGACGGAGCCGTAGGGGCGGCAAGGCTCGTCAGCCCTCCTATCGATACCCGGGGCCACACGGTCCTGACGCTTAATTTCAATCACTCGTTCGTTTGCTATGGCCCGGATATCACCTATAGCATTCAAACGAGCCCGGACGGGGTTAACTGGACGAATGAATTCTCCTTTGATTCCTCTGAAGGGGGAAATTCGGGGCCGGCCCAGATCGACATCGCCAACAATCTCAATATCGAGACGACGTTCATCGCTTTCACGATCAGCGGGAATTTTGACCTCCAGGGGCAATGGTACATCGATGATATCATCCTGACGCCTTCAGGGGCGGGCCCCGGCGTCCTTTCGGTTTCTCCGGTTGACGGATTCTCGTCCTCAGGCTTTGCCGGCGGGCCGTTCAGTCCGATCTCGAAAGAGTACGTTCTCGAGAATACGGGCGAAACATCATTACACTGGTCTGTCGGCGGCACCCAGACGTGGACGACGCCTGACCCGGCCACGGGAAGCCTGGGCCCTGGTGAGACGGCCGTCGTGACCGTTTCTCTCAACGGCAATGCGAATCTCCTCGCGGCGGGCCCCTATATCGGTTCGGTGACCTTCACGAATACGTCGAACGGGAACGGGAATACTACCCGTCCGGTCAACTTCACGGTCATCCCTTTGCCGAATATCACCGTATCTCCAGCCAATAGAGATGTGGCCTATACGGCCGGAAGCACGACGTTCGGCGTGACGAATACGGGCGGAGGGACGCTCACCTGGACCGCGGCCGTGATGGCCGGATCCAATTGGGTGACGATCCAATCTGGCGCTTCCGGCACGAACGCTGGAACCATAACTGTCGCTTTTACGGCGAACACATGGACATTACCTCGCACGGGGACCATCATCGTGACTGCCGCCGGGGCGACGAGTAGCCCAACCTATGTAACGGTGACGCAAGCTGCCGCTCCGGGCTTTAGCGTGCTCTTGGACGAGTCCTTCGGCTCCTATGAATTCCCGCCGCCCGGCTGGACTCGCCATGTCGAAGGAGAGGGTAGCGAGGGTTCCTGGTCCCTCTCGGGTGGGACCGACTATGCCGGGGGCCAGGTACCGGAAGCGCGTTGTCACTATCAATATGGCACCGGCGTGGTTCGCCTGGTCGCTCAGATCGACACAATCGGCTATTCAAAGCTTTACCTGTCTTTCAAACACCGTTTAGAATCCGTTTTTCAAGGCGCCGTGTTCAAGATCCAGACAAGCCCGGATCTAGCGACATGGACCGACGAGGGGTGGGTTTTTCAGCCCCCTGACGGCTACACCATGATGGGGCCCGAGACATTAAAAACGGTCCTGAGTCACAACCTGAACAGGCCGACGACATACGTCGCTTTTGTGGTTTCTGGGAATCTGTATGCGTTCGAAGATTGGTTTATTGATGATGTCAAGATCGAGTCCGCGGCATCGGCCTGGACTATTCCATTTACCGAATCGTTCTCTAACCCGAATTTGCCGCTGAACTGGACGGTCAGGACTGAGGGCGAAGGCATCCTGAACAAGTGGATTGTCTCCGACTCGTCAAACGCGGGCGGGGCCTCCTATGAAATGGACTGCCAGTGGCAATCCGGTACGGGCCTGACCCGTCTTGTTACACCCCCGATCGATACAACAGGGTATTCGGCTCTGTATTTAGCGTTCAAGAGCGGGCTCGATGTTTGGGGGGGAGATCTGAATTTCAAGATACAAACCAGTTCCGACGGCGTTATTTGGACGGATGAAGCGTGGGCTCTCCAGGCACCGGACTCGAACTCCGACGGACCGGCGACGATCACGACCACTCTGACACGAAACCTCAATTCACCCTGTACCTATGTTGCCTTCGTGATCGCCGGGGACTTCTATCAGTACAATGATTGGTTCATCGATGATGTGTCTATCTCTGCTCCGGAGACCTTTTCCAGGATCCCCGTCAGCGAATCCTTCGATGATACGGCCGTCCCCTTGTATTGGACGACCCAGCAATATGGGGCGAAGGTCCCCAATCTCTGGAGCATTTCTCCGAGCTCGAACCTAGGAAGAACGCCCAACGAACTTTATTGCAATATGCCCACGTTTTATCCGGCGCCGGGCACAGTTAGATTCGTTTCGCCCGCGATCAATACGGTCGGGGTCTCGGATCTGGCTCTTAGTTTCTGGCATCAGGTCAACCTTTGGGGTTCGGACATCGTGTGCAAGGTTCAGACCAGTCCAAACGCTCTGGATTGGACGGATGAGGAATGGTCGATGGACAGCACAGGATATTACGGATTCCCTGAGTTCGTCAACTTTAGACTGACCCATAACCTCGGCCTTGAGACGACATTCGTTGCGTTCACGATCACGGGCGACCTGGGGAACCAAGGCGGTTGGTTTCTCGACGATATCGTTATTGGGCCGTATTCGGGACCGAAGGGGATCCTCGAGGTCAGCCCCGAAACAGGGCTCGCTTCATCGGGGCCGGTGGGCGGCCCATTCAGCTCTGCATTTGAATACTACTATTTATTCAATAGCGGGGACGCCCCCCTGAACTGGACGGCTACGAAAACGCAGAATTGGCTGACACTCTCTTCTGGCGGAGGGAGTCTAGATCCCTATGAAGGGACGACCGTAATGGTTTTGATCAACAGTCTAGCGAACTCCCTCCCGACCAATGTTTACACCGATACGGTGACCTTTACGAATACCACTCCCGGAGGTGAGGTCATCGGCCGGCCGGTGAGCCTGACCGTTAGCCCCCTTCCTTCCGTCGACTTGGAGGTGATTTCGCCCGACGGAGGCGAAAACTGGGTGGCCGGCTCCCGCCGCTACATCACATGGACCCAGACTGGCCTGAGCGGGTCGGTCACGATCGACCTCTACCAAGGCGGCCAATATCGGAAAAATCTAGGGACAGCTCTCGCTTCCGCCGGCACATTCACTTGGGACATCGCTGCGGCCGAGGCCCCAGGAAACGACTATCGCGTGCGGATCTGGCAGGGAGGCTACTCCGACTCGTCGGCCGCCAATTTCAGCATTACATCTATTGTCCGGGTGGATTTTGACAAGGACGGCCGCGAGGACGTCCTCTGGCGGTACCATGGCGCAGGGGGCCAGAACCGTGTCTGGTTCTTAGGGAATGCCGCCCAAGCCTCCTCGATGCCTCTGGAAGCCGCGTCGTCGTTGGGCAAGGCTCCTTCGAAGGAGGCAACAGCAACAAAGATGTCTCCCAGAGCTATTGCCAATAGTCTGCGCGAACTGGGGCTCTCTTCTCCAAAGAGATCAAGGTCCCACGCCAAGATGTCGTCTGACCTCATGGGCACCGTTGCCAGAAGAACGATTGGCGTAACATCAATTGCCGACCCGCTTCAGGCCGGCGGCCGATTGAGCACTCCTGACGCGCTTCCGCAGCCAGTGCGGACATCGGATCCGCGGCTCGTTATGAGAGTGGCGGGGCCCAACGCCAATGACGTCACGGGCTCGGAACTCGCCGCGCTGCCTCAGTTCCTTGGTGGCGCCGACCTCTTGCCGGTCGATGATCCGAACTGGCAGGTCCGCGGCACCGGGGACTTTGACAAAGACGGGAATATCGACATTCTCTGGCGCAATATCTCGACCGGCGTCAATGTCATATGGTTCATGATCGGTACGCAGTGGAGCAGGAGCGCGGAGCTGCTGCCGGTCCAGGACCAGAACTGGCAGATCGTAGGGACCGGGGATTTCGATAAGGACGGCAACGTCGACATCCTGTGGAGGAATTCCGTCAACGGCTGGAACCTCGTCTGGCACATGAATGGTGCCAGCTGGACGCGGAGCGCGCCCATCATGACCGTGACCGACCAGACCTGGCAGATCGCGGGCACCGGGGACTTTAACAAGGACGGCAACGTCGATATCCTTTGGAGGAATACCGTAAGCGGCGCGGATGTGGTCTGGTATATGAATGGCACCTCTTGGTCGAGCAGTGCGCCGCTCATTACTGTGGATAATCCCGCCTGGCAGATCGCCGGGACGGGGGACTATAACAACGACGGGAATATCGATATCCTGTGGCGTTTCTATGGAGCCGGCGGCGTTAACGTCATTTGGTATATGAACGGAGTTAGCTGGATAGAGAGCGCGGAGATTATTTCTGTGCCGGATTCGAGCTGGAAGATCGTATCTCGCTAGGGCTTAAACATTCCATCACGCATAAGAATTAGGAGCGTTCGGTCACGGGTTCATTGGAATGTTGATAAAAGAAGGGAGGAGACATATGAATCAGATCCGTACAACTGGTAAGGCGGGCATGGCGGCCGCCGTTTTGTTACTACTGCCGGTTTTTCTCGTCGCTCAATCGATTCAATGGAACACGTTCCTCGGTGGAACCGAGGGAGAAGGCATTAAGGACATTGCGGTTGACTCAGCCATGAATATATATGTTGTCGGAGTTGGTGTTGGAACGTGGGGCGCTCCCAAAAGGGCTTTTACCCTAGATGTTGATGCCTGGGTAGCGAAACTGGACAAGGACGGCAACCTTATCTGGAATACTTTCTTGGGAGGTGCAGGTAAGGACTGGGGTAATGGTATAGCTGTGGATTCTAGCGGCAATGTCTATATAGCCGGGCAGAGCTTCTTGACCTGGGGATCGCCCGTCCGTCCTCTTGGGGGAGGGACAGCTGATGGCTTTGTCGCTAAGCTCGGTCCGGACGGTACACTCCAATGGAACACGTTTCTTGGCGGGGCGGAGATCGACTTTATTGATGATGGCATTATCGTCGCTGCTGAGGGCGGCGTATATGTAACGGGAGGCTCCGGATCGTCAGGAGGAACCGCAGGCGCGTGGGGATCTCCAATTAGAGCTTATATAGGAACGGATGCTTTTGTCGCTAAGTTGGATGGAACCGGCAACCTCGAGTGGAATACCTTCCTTGGAGGGGGAAGCCCTGATTATGGTTACGATATCGCTCGAGATCATGAGGGCTGCCTTTGTGTTGTCGGCTTCAGCCGTTGGACATGGGGATCTCCCATCGACCCGTGGGAATGGGAGGATACATTTGTTGCAAAACTGGATGCTAATGGAAACCTTCTTTGGAATACATTCCCTTCAGGAGGCTTCAATGAGCCCTATGCAGGGATTGATATCGATTCAAGCAACAACATTTACGCGGTAACCCTATTGGAATCCAACGGCGGAGACGCTTATGTAATTAAATTGAATGGCGATGGGGTCTTTCAATGGGGAACCTTACTTGGGGGGGCAGGGCAGGATCTCTGCAATGATCTCGTATATGATCCGAGGGGCTTTATCTACGTGGTCGGCACAAGCGATGAAAGCTGGGGTACTCCAACTTGGCCGTATCTATATGAATATGATAAGGGTTTTGTAGCCAAACTGGATTTGGCCGGAAACCTGAAATGGAATGCTTTTCTTCCAGGCGGATATAGATTAAACGATAGAGCTGAAGGGGTTGTCGTAGGGACTAGAGGCGAATTGTTCGTGGGCGGGCAGAGCGAAGAGAGTTGGGGTGATCCGATAAGAGCTTATGCTGATGGCCAAGACGGATACGTCGCAAAGATCACGGATCCCTCAGTGCGGGTAGACTTCAACAATGATGGCCAGGAGGATATCCTCTGGCGCTACTACGGCTCTGGGGGCTATAACCGAGCCTGGTACCTGGGGAACTCGGAGGGAGCGGGTCAGCCGCTGGCCTTAGGGGCCACAGCGACGGTCGATTTCGAAACCGGCTCCGCCCATTCTGAAGTTAGGGTCGAGAGGAGGTCTCTTGCCAGCCTGGGGGCCATCGGGCCGCTGGCAGATCGTTTTAGGGTGAAGACGCCAAGGAGAAGCCGCAATCCGATGTCGGCCACGAACCGTCAAACTCAATTGGGGACTGTCAGGGACCCGCGGCGGGCGGGGGGCTCATTCGCAAAGCCTTCCGGGATGAGCATCGCTGATCCGCGGCTGGTCAGTCTTGGCTATGATATGCCAATGAGCTCTGATTTCAAGCTCGGGTCGTCGCCGAGTGTGCTGGGCGGCGTGGATGTCATGCCCGTCGGCGACCTGACCTGGCAGATCGTCGGAACAGGGGACTTCAATAACGATACTCACGTAGACATCCTGTGGCGCAATACGTCGACGGGCTCGAACGTGGTCTGGTACATGGATGGGGCGAGCTGGATGGCCAGCGCCGGGCTCATAAACGTGCCTGATCAGAACTGGAAGATTGTGGGGACGGGAGACTTCAACAACGATTCGCATGTCGACATCTTATGGCGGAATACCGCGACCGGCTCGAACGTTGTCTGGTACATGAACGGAGCCATTTGGACCGGGTCCGCCGAGGTACTTGGAGTTTCGGACTTGACTTGGCAGATCGTCGGGACAGGGGACTTCAACAAAGACGGCAAGGTGGACATCCTTTGGCGTTATGGGGGTTCCGGTGGGTACGATGTCGTCTGGTATATGGACGGGGTTAGCTGGAGTTCCAGCGTCGAACTGATTCATGTAGCCGATCCAACATGGCAGATCGCCGGCACGGGGGATTACAACAACGACGGCAACGTCGACATCCTCTGGCGGTTCAACGGCGCCGGCGGTGCGAACGTCATTTGGCATATGAACGGCGTAAGTTGGGTCGAGAGTGCCGAGCTTATCCCGGTGCCTGATTTGAATTGGAGGATCGCCAGTCGATAGCAAAGTTTTATGAATATAGCATATAAGGGAGAGGTCCAATGATTAAATCTCTGTCAAAAGGCGCTGTTCTTTTTATTCTCTTATTCGCTCTGTCAGCACCAGGCTTTCTGGGTCGAGAAGAATGCATTGCCGCAGTTCCCGACGCAGTAGCCATGTCTGCGGGGCGAGAGTCCGAACCGGTGACAATTGGGGAGGGCTTGTCAGGCCCATCAGAGCTGCGCCAGTACACTGCAGCGGGCCATGTGCTCGGATTCCGTCCGGGCGGCATGGTCGTTGCTTCTGGGAACCACGCCCTAAGGATAGAGTATTTGAATGCCCGGGCTATTTCGCCGGAGGGAGAAGGGGCAACAGGCCCCGCGAGGGGGCCTGCACCGGCACTGGGCAAGGTTACGTATCGGGACCTTTGGGACGGTATCACCGTCGTCTATGAAAAGACCGAATACGCGGTGGCCAAAAGTACCTATGTTATCCAACCGGGAGAAGCCGAGACTTTTCGGCCTTTAGACGAGATCCGACTTCGTTACAATGTTCCGGTCCATGTCGATCGGAACGGAGACCTGGTACTGTTATTTGCGACTGGGGAGATGAGAGAGACACGACCTGTGGCCTGGCAGGAGATTAGGGGGAAGCGAACTCCCGTAGAAGCGGGATATCGATTGCTGGGGGAGCGGGAAGTTGGTTTTCGGGTCGCAGCCTATAATCCCCGATATACGCTGGTGATCGATCCGGTACTGAGCTGGAACACGTTCCTGGGAGGGACTGAGGCTGACTCCGGGTGGAGCATAGCCGTGGATGCGAGTGGGAACTCCTATGTGACCGGCTCTAGCTCTGACACCTGGGGCTCACCCGTCCAGCCCTTCGGCGGATACTCTGATGCCTTTGTGGCCAAGTTGGACGCGAACGGCGGCTTATTATGGAATACCTTCTTGGGCGGTATCTATTATAAATATGGGTATGGCATAGCCGTAGACGCGAGCGGGAACTCTTATGTAACCGGCGCGTATAACGAGGCTGCATTTGTGGCCAAGTTTGATACGAACGGAAATATACAGTGGAACATCTACTTAGGCGAATGGGATACCTGCGTTGGCTTGGGCGTTGCCCTTGATCCGAGTGGGAACATTGATGTCGTCGGCTCGAGCTATGCAACCTGGGGATCGCCGAAAAGACAGTATTCTGGAAACTCAGACGTCTTCGTAGCGGAGCTGAGCGCAAACGGTGCAGTGCAGTGGAACACCTTTTTGGGCGGGACTAGTCTCGATATTGGTTATAGCATAGCCGTGGATTCGAGCGGAAACTGCTTGGTTTCTGGCTTGAGCGAAACAACTTGGGGATCGCCGCTACAGCCCCATAGTGGGAGTCAGGATGCTCTTGTGGCAAAATTGGATACGAACGGAAATCTACTATGGAACACCTTCTTAGGCGGAATAGGCATTGATAAAGGCTGGAGAATCGGCGTGGACGCGATCGGGAATTCCTATGTGACTGGCGAAAGCAGGGCGACTTGGGGTTCGCCCCTCAGGTCTTACGGGGGAAGTGCGGATGCTTTTGTGGCCAAGCTAAACATAAATGGTGCTCTACAATGGAACACTTTCTTGGGCAACTGGAGTTGGGATTTTGGCTATGGCATAGCAGTGGACGCGAGCGGGAACTCCTATGTAACTGGAAGCAGTCAAGATGTATCATGGGGATCGCCGATCAGGGATTTCTCCGGGTTCATAGATAGCTTCGTGGCAGAACTGAATTCAAACGGCGCTCTTCTATGGAATACCTTCTTAGGAGGGGTCAGTGAGTACGATTCTGATTGTGGCAACGGTATTGCGCTGGACTCAAGGGGAAACTCCTATGTGGTCGGTGAGAGCAGAGGGACGTGGGGTTCTCCGGTCAGACAATATGATAAATCCAAGGACGCATTCGTAGCCAAAATCGGAAATGGTGTCCATGTGGACTTCAATGATGATGGCCAGGAGGATATTCTATGGCGGTACAATGGCACGGGCGGATACAACCGGGC
>PQAQ01000008.1 GCA_003105305.1 Candidatus Methylomirabilota bacterium | reverse complement strand
TCCCAGCGGAAGTCGCGGCCGCCGCCGATCGGCTCGAGCACGCTTTCGAGGAACACCTCGGGGAGCGGCTTCCTGAAGAGGTGGAGGAGCGCCAGGGAGAGCTGGTTGATGCGGACGTCGTTGTATTCCCAGTAGGTGCCGGGCTCATTCAACGGGCGCAGGTCGCCCTTCTTCCCCGACGGGGGCTTCGGGTCGTAGGAGACGCGGCGGTAGTGCTCCACCTGGTCGGGCATGCCGAAGCACTCGCCCTGCCATTCGCTCGTCTGCGTGAGGAGGTGCTCCCAGGTGATCTTTCGGTTGTGAGGCGAATCGAAACCGATGCCGGGGATTCGCTCGCTCACGCGCTCGCTGGGATTGAGCAGGCCGCGGGAATGGGCGATGCCGGCGAGGATGGCGAGGTAGGTCTTCGCGACGCTGAAGGTCTGGTCGGCGCGGTCGGGTTCGCCCCAGGCGGCGACTTCCTTGCCTCGGACGAGGATTACGCCGGAGACGCCGCCGCGGGGGTGGACGGGGCCACGCAGGCGGTTGAATGGGGGCGGGTCGTCGTGGTGGACGCCCCAATGGGCGGGATCGGCGGCCGGGTCGCGGGGCCAGGGGATTTCGTGGGATTGGGAGAAGGCGATTGCTTCGGCGAAGTTGTCCATGACAATGATGAACGATAACGCAACAGTTAAGTGCAGGTCAGGACACAATCATGGCAGCGCCAATCGCGCTCATCCTCGCATCCAATACGATCGGGGCCATCCGATCACTTTGTCTTACGGCGACTGTCAAAGCCGCTGAATCAGTTCAGCCAACATACAACTGCGAGGGATGCTCAATTGATAGCGCACGTGGCTGATTGCCGAGAGCAACGCGGCGTAAAAGATTGCCTCGGGCGTCGAAATCAGCGCTTGAGACAACCGCATCAGAGAACTCTCGTCGAAGAACGTTCTACCAACTAATCGTCATTTGACGCAAGTCTTCGGGCGCATCACCCATCACTTCTTCGAACCCCCAGACTTCTTCTCATCAATTGGTGGTATCGGCACGGGAAGTCCGAGAAGTTTCTTCTTGCCACCCCAAACCTTCAATGCAGGCTTCTTGGCCGCCTTCTTCTTGGATACCGACTTCTTCTTCGCATGTGCCATCAATGTCCCCTAACAGCAACTCAGATCGCTATTCGCTCCCACCATCATCGTATTCCACCGATGTTTTGGCTAACAAAGCACACAACAAACAGGCAGCCAAGCACAAACGCCGCTCCGCTTACTACATTAAGCACCGTCGTCAGGGTTTCATAGCCAGAGCTACTCCGACTAATAGCCTCCATCGTCCCATGTTCCCTCCATGCATTCGCAGCCGCCTGGTTAGCGCGCACACTCGAGAAGTGGGACCACAGGCCCGCAGCTAGACTGATTGTCCACGACACCCACGCGGCAACGATGAACCCCTGATTGTAAGAATGATGCCCAAGGAGATCCTTGAAGATCGCCAAAGACACACCAAATGCACCGCCAGAAAGTGCCAGTACGGTCCTGTCAAATGCGTCCTGCGACTTCGCGACCGTTTGATTTAATTCATTCAGAAAATCCTGCTGGCTGATTCTTGTCACCGAATCTCCACTTGACGGGACGCCACTACTCTTGCTCATCTTTCCCCCATCGCTTTCCTCATCGTGCTCGACGTCGCGCCGCAGTCCCTCTCCCATCTACAACACAGAGCTTCGCTCTCTTGATACTTCGAAAGGGCGCCGATAATCCATTAGACCCGTGGTGTGCCTCAATCCACCGCATGCCGACCGACTGATGCCTTTGACTATTGCAACTTTCCGCTAAGCGGACTGAAATACCACGTCGGCAGAGGATCCATTTCGTGCCAATTCCCCGAGGCGTTCAACTTGCTTTGCCACATAGGTGAGATGGTGATTCTGATCTACGTGCACCCAAGTTCCCGGATTGCCAGTGCCGACTAGTCCCGTCGCACAATCCGCAATATAGCGATCACCAAAACTAAATGTGCTGCCCTGATAGACCCCGCTATTTATCACCCGCGAAGCGAGAACTCGATATTGCTCGTACTTGTTACCCATCCGAAGGCTGTGTCCACGAAAGACGTGAACAACGGAACCTTCTGTATAGCGAATCTTTCCATTGATATTTGTACTCATGGTCAGGTCGCTAAAGTCCGGGTGAATGATTCCGTAGTCACCATAAATCGGAATCGTTCGAAGATTAGCGGTGGCGAGCTGCGCCCACATCAAAAGCTCACCTCGCGTTACGATTCCATGTGAGTCTTTTTGAATTCCTGCGACCGTCTTTGGCGCACTTGAGCCGGCGACGATTACTCTCCTCACGGCCACAGAAGCAGCAAGTTCATTAATAAACCCGCTTACTGAAGAAGCGTTCTGAAGAGCCTCCTGTGTCGACGTGACAGAGCGCATGTCGATCATGACATCCGTCATTGCGTGCTCCAGTCCGAGTTGCTTTAGTTCGACAATCTTGTCGATCGTCTCTTCCGGGACGTCGACATCATCAGGATCAAGTCTCAACAGCAGGCCACCGGACCTGTCAGCCTGGCGTATCACGTGCGGCCATAGACTGTCATCGCGATCAAACCCATAAACAGGTTCGAATGGCACTGCAATCGCGTTGAGTTGCCCATAGGCCGATAGGAGTGCCGGAGCACCGTCACTTGTGCGCGCCCCGGGTTTTAAGAGGGGGAAATCAACATAGCATGCCTGGCTGGGCAAATGATCAGCCATTCGCTTTGTAAACCTCCCAAGCACTTGCTCGGTCTTGTCAGTAGGTAGGAACGGCGGAAACTCAATGAGTGGCCTAATACTCGGCACAACGTCACGTGCCAACATGGCCACTGCTTTGATGTCATTTAGCTTGCCCTTGACGATCGGGCAATATGCGAATGCCATTGTCATCGGCGTTCTCCGAAAACCGACCTACTTAAGCGCAGACAACAGCTGACTCCGCACCTTGCCCTTACCGACCATGTCAGCAAACACCGCGTAGTTCCCACTTTCCTTTTGAATCCTTCCCGCGACAATTGCGGGATGAATTCCAATTTCTTCGGCGAACGCGACGATTCCCCCCTTGGTTGGCATCTGTCGAACCGAAGCCGACTTCCACGCAGGCCTAGGAATCAATAAATCCCTTGCGTAGCGATTTGCTTCCTTTTCAAGCTTCTCCGTACTTTCTTTGTCGACGAGACGGTCCAGAAATACGTCGCCCGGGTTGCTAAGATGCTTCCATACATGAACAAGCTCGTGGATTAACGTGAACCAGAAATTGTCAATCCGATCGAACCGAAGAGTAAGGCCGATAACAGGCATCCCTGAGCTAGAAAGCATTGCCGCTCCATCCAACTTTGTCTTTGCAAGATGTTCCTCGACCACTAAAGCTATCCCGGCGCAATCAAGAAATTCAATTGCACGGCTTGGCCCATTGTCAAATCGACTTAGCGCAATTAGGTCGCGGAAGAATGCTTCATTTATCTTGTCATACGAGAACCTCGCTTGAGACTTTTCTCGACTGCGTCCTGCCTTCTCCAAAACGCGCGCTTGCCATGCCGTTAACGCATAGATGGCATCCCATGAAAATGCGTCGCCCTTAATAGTCCTCCTTGCAAGAACACCAGGCTGTGCGTCGCCCAAGGCGCGTTCAACAAATACTCGAACTGCTTCGTACGCCTTCGTTGCACTCGAACGCCTCTTGTCGACCGCAATCCAACCCCGAGACACCATTTCTTTCACGGGAAACTTTGTCCAATCAATCTCTGCTGAGACTCGCTCCTTCGCTTCAAGTGCTGGCGTCACCGTTTCTTGAACAAGAATGTCGGCGGAAATCCCAAGGCCATTAGACAGGTCGCGAATCATGTTGACGGTCAATGGTCGTTGCCTCGAAAGGAACTCCGATACTCGACTGCGAGATCCAAAGTAGGGAACAAGATCGGCTTGCCGCAAGTCCTGCTCAAGCATTCGAAATTGAACGGCCTCGACGGGGTCTGGCCGCTCAAAGACATATCGCTTTCGCTCATAGTCCTCAACCAAGAGCGCCAGTAGTTCAAGCTCGGCTCCCTCCCTTGACGACGGCACCGGATCGACTGCCGCCAGCTCTTCAATGCGAGCCATACTCTCCCGGTACTGGGCATCGTTCTTAATCACGGCGGGTTTCATTGTGCGAGAGTTCCCAGTTAATCCTGCTATATGCGCTGTGAGTTCCAATCCATTTGACGACGACAATTTGCGACTGGTACGCAACTGTGGTCACCATCCGATAGTCATTTCCCTTTACGTTGAATATCACTTTGTTGCCAGACAAAAGGCTTGCAGTCGGATACCTTCGCTTGATGTCCTGCGGTGTCGCCCATTGGGCATTTTGGGCGTCAGCAACCCAGTTTCGAATCCATGACCGCACCGCAGGATGCTCTGTGGCGAACTCAAATAAGAGTTTGGTTCCTAGGACTCGCATGGAAGCAATAATATCATGATGTTCCCATTTTGGGAACATTTGGTTATCGTTGCAAAACAATAGGTTAAGAAGGGGCCAGTAAACATGGTTGGATGTCAGGTCGTGACTCCTGGTGGCACGCCTTTCACGTCAAGCCGTTGGAGAGCGCGGTCTAGTCACCATTGGCGTGGCCAAAATAGAAGCGGCCACCCGAGGGTGGCCGCCTTCACTGCAAGATGGAACGAATGTCAGTCCCAGCTGAGCGCCCCCCCCGTCTGATACTCGATCACCCGCGTCTCGAAGAAGTTCTTCTCCTTCTTGAGATCGATGAGCTCGCTCATCCACGGGAACGGGTTGGTGGCACCCGGGAACATCTGGTCCAGCCCGATCTGCTGCGCCCGCCGGTTCGCGATGAACCGCAGGTACTCCTTGAACATCGCCGCATTCAAGCCCAGCACCCCCCGAGGCATCGTGTCCTCGGCATAGGCGTACTCCAGCTCCACCGCCTTGTGGAATAGCTCCGTCAGCTCGTTCCGGAACTCCGCCGTCCACAGGTGCGGGTTCTCCAGCTTGATCGTGTTGATGAGGTC
>PQAQ01000007.1 GCA_003105305.1 Candidatus Methylomirabilota bacterium | reverse complement strand
GCAGGCCGAGGAGCTGTCGGCCCAAGTCGCGAAGTTTACATTGGCGCGCTCGGCGCAATCCGGCGCCGGAACCGCCGCCTCAGCGACCGTCATCGAGAGCGCCGGCAAGGTGATTCCCCTGAAAGGCAAGGCGCGGGGCAAGAGCGACGCGGCGTCTGCGACCGGCCGCGGGCGTCAGGCCGTCGCGGCGGCCACTGGGACCGATGCCGCGCATGGCGGCTTCGAGGAGTTTTAACGGGGAGTGAGGGAAGCGTCCGAACGCGCAGCGGCCGATCCGCGAGTCACAGCCCGCGGATCGGCCGCTGCTACAACGACGTCGCTCGCGCTTTCACCTGGCATTTCGTGATGAACTGCGTCAGTCGCTTCCGGTCCGCGGGCTGCAGCCGCTCGAGACGGAGCGCAACCCTCATCAGCTCCTGTCCGCGATGCGAATACGGCTCAGTCCGGACGACGCGCGCGGCCACCTCGGCAAGCGGCCCGCCGTCCGGAAGCTCCATCGACAGCGCGACGGCATCCCCAACCTCAAGGCGTCCGTCGAAGATGATGAGCAGTCCGCCGCAACTGATATTCACCGCTGTGGCCCGCGCACGCCTTGAAGGAACCCGCTCGCCCCTCGGTATTTTGACTTCTACGTCGATCAGGCAGGGTTGTCTGACGTCTTCCCTCCGCTGAACCCGTTGCACCTCTCCGGGAAACGACAGATACAGCAGGGAATCCGACGATTGAAGCAGGGTCGAGGTAAAACGATACAGGGCGTCGTTGGCGGTTGCGACTACCCGCACTCCGCCGAGGCGATTCGTTTTGGGCGTCGCCGCCGACCGACCCGCGCCCTGATCCTGCGTCAGCGAGACTACAAGCCTCTGCGAATTGACATCGACAATCGTCCCAACCATTGAGACAGGGGAATCGGCAAATCCGATTTCCGCCTTCACTCCCTTACAGATCTTGCGCTCCACCGTGATCCTCCAATGCCCGAGCTGTGACATCCGGATTGATGGGGTGGCCGTCCTTGCGAAGTTCGAAGTGCAGATGCGGTCCGGTGGCCCTGCCCGTCGCGCCGACAACGGCGATCGGCATTCCCCGATCCACGACCGTTCCGGCGGGGATCAGATTGGACGCGTTGTGGCCGTAGGAGGTCGTAAATCCCCCCGCATGCGCCAGGATCACCAGATTGCCGTATCCGGCCGTCCGGCCGCTGAAGATGACCCGTCCAGGCGCCGCAGGATACACGAGCGATCCGGCCGGCATCCTGATGTCCACGCCGGCATGAAACGCCCTCAATCCGGTCACCGGATCGATCCGGGCGCCGAATGACGAGCTGAATCGACCAGCAAACGATTGCATAAATGTCTTCAGGCCGCGCAGGATGCCGAGGGCCGCATCGCGGATCCCATGGACGCCTTCGTCGTCGAGACGGATGTCGCCGGCCCGCTCGTTCGGTACCGCGTTGGGGATGACGGCGGACAGGTCAATGGCCTGGCCGGGACGGATGCGGTCGGGGTCCGCTAGACGATTGGCGTCGGCGACGACGCCGACCGCGCGGTACAGCGCGCTCGCGTTCGCCGGTATCCCGGCCTCGCGCAACGCCGCCTGGACCAGACCCGACAGCGTGTCGCCATGGCGAACGGTGCGCACGGCCCGCGCCGCCGTCTCCGGCAGGCCTTCGGACGCGGCCGCGATCGTGTGACGCAGGCCGGCCTCCGTCAGCAGACGGGGAAAGTCGGGTCCGCCAGATCCCTCTTCAGGCCAACCCGATCTGCCCCGATGATCGGTCGCGCTCGTCGCCCCCGCGTGGCGCTCAGCCCACCTGACGTCCATCCTCGTTCCCCCAGACCGGCCTGCCGGTTCCGGCGCCGTGGCCGCCGATCGACTCATCGGTCGATTCCTCTCCTCCGATCGACGACATGGCCGGGAGGCGAAGCGTCGACGCTTTTACCTTTCGCAGATTCATGAGCAGCGCCACCTCCCCCATGCTCATCCCGGTCGCCCGAGCCGCGTCTGCCGGGCTCAGCCCCAGGTCAAGTAGCTGCAAGGCCGCCCCTCCGGCCTCCGGCAGCCTCGGCGGCGCCTGATGCCGGTCGACCGTTCGCAACACCTGCGCCGCCAGCGCCGAGAACTCCCGAACCAGCTCTCGAAGCTCCGCCTGAGCCGCCGCCACGCCATCGACTTTCTGCGGCGCCACATCGGACGGCTTCACACCGCCGACCTCAGCCTGCGGGGTCGTCTCGTGACGTTGTCGTCTCAACAGCACGAACGCCGTGCAGGCGGCGACCAACGCGATGGCCAGCGAACCGAGTACGGCTGCCTCCTGCGCTCCGAGCGTGAACAGATAGGTATCCAACTCCCTGACGATTGACGCATCCCACGCGCTCATCTCCCCCTCCTCCGATCGTGATTCAGATCGCGATATCGATGACCCGACCCTTCGGCAGGATCGGCGCGACGGTCCTGTTTCGGCCATAACACGCTTCCGAACGCTCCTGATCGGTCGGCCGCATCTCGCCGGAGTCCGCCTGAACGGGACGGTCGCCCTCCTGCCCCGCGCGCGACCCGCCTCCATCGCCGGACGCCGCCGCCGATGGTGTCCGCTTGGCCCGCCGCCGCGCGGCCCCCTTCTGTCGCTCTCCGGCCTGCCGGCGCGCCTCGCTCACCCGCTCCGCCGCCCCGACGTCCGGTATCGACTCGTTGATTCTCGAAAGGCTGTCCATCTCGTCCGCGACGCGTTACCGAAAAGTGTCCGCCAACTGTCGCACCGCGATGCGTGTCGCCCGCTCAAACGACCACCCGGCCGTCCCGGCGCTCCCCGGCGCGACCTTTCCGGCCCACAGCACCGTCCCGGACGGCACGGCGACGAGCCTTGCCTCCAACCCGACCCTCGTCACTCGGACCGTTCCGTCCCAATGCTGGTCGACACCCTGCAATGCAACGACGAGGACACGTCTGACCCCCAGCGCCGCCCAATCGATCCCGCCGGATTCGGATCCGGGGGTCTGCGCGTGGAGGGCGGGGTCATTCAGGCGCGGCCACTGATCCGCGTGCCAATCCCAGCCGTGTGATCTGGCCTCGTCCCGCACCCAGTCCGGCCCCCGAACGTCGATCCCGGCATGCGACATCTCGAGCACGAAGAGTCGCGCCACCTCCTCGACCAGCGGACGATCCTCGACCGTCTCCGGCGCCGGCAGGACGACGGTCCGGCCCTCTCTGGGGATTACGACCGTCCGCGGCGGGGGCGGCCCCGACAACGACGCGCACCCCCCGACCAGCAGGCTCATGCTCACGAAGAGGGCCAGCACCAGTTCGCGAAGGGTGAAACTCGCGCTCTCCTCGTGGATCAGGTCGTCCCGTCGGAGCTTGACCTGCGAGAGTCTGGCCCGCATCCGGAGGACGGCGGCGGTGTGGATCTGCGAGACGCGCGATTCCGAGACCTCGAGCACCCGGCCGATCTCCTTCATAGTCAGCTCCTCAACATAGTACAAGGTCAGCACGAGCCGCTCCTGCTTCGGCAGCGCCTCGATGATCTTGCCCAGGAGCCGCACCCGTTCCTTTGACGCGACAATGGTAGACGGATCGCCGGACGTCGAGTCGGGGAGCTCCCACACGAGCCGATCGCTTTCCGCGCCGTCGGCCTCGACGCCGGGCTCGTCGAGCGACATCAGCACCATCCCCCGGATCTCGCCCAGCACGCGCCAGTAGCTGTCCCGGTCTATGCCGAGCGCCGCCGCGACCTCGTCGTCGTCGGGTTCCCGTCCCAGGCTGCCCTCCAACCGAAACAGCGTCTGCTGAATCTCCCGCGCCCTGGCCCGAAGCGAGCGCGGCGCGAAATCCTGTGCCCTGAGATCGTCGAGAATCGCGCCGCGAATCCGATGTTGAGCGTAGGTGGCGAACTCCGACGGCTGCTCCGGATCGTAGTGCTCGACGGCGCTCACGAGGCCCACCGCGCCGGCGCTCTCCAGATCGTCCAACTCCACACATGACGGCAGTTGCAGCGAGAGGCGACCGGCGACCTGGCGCACAAGGCGGATGTTCGCCGTGATCAGCCGATCCCTCAGCCCGGGATCCTTCGTACGGCGGTAAGCCCGCCATTCGTCTCGCGTAATCTCCATTTGTTCCTCACTCATAGGCTATGAGGCTGAAGGGTCTTAGAGAATTCCTCCTTCAAGCCTTCACTCTGCGCCCCTTCAGCCTATCCACCTGCCGCTCATAATTGCGCCGCCCAGTGCGCCATCCGATCCCAGAACGGCTCCGGTTGCGGCTCGCGCGGACCTGGAACGACGAGCGTTCTCGCCAGATCGGCCAGCGACCGCGATGCTCTGGCATACGGGAAGCAGATCGAAAACGGCTTCTGCTCGCAGACCGCCCGTCCGACGCACTCGTCCCGGAGCACATGACCCACAAACCGAACGTCCACCTTGAGAAAATGGCGGATCACCCGCCGCAACTCTTCGAACAGCTCCTCTGCCTGAGCCGATCCGTCCGCCATATTCACCAGGATGCCCGCGCGCGGATCGGCGCGATGGCGGGACAGGACCTTGATCACCGCGTACGCGTCGGTGATGGCGGTGGGCTCCGGACTCGTGACGACGATCGCCTCATCGGCCGCCAGGATCAGACTGAGTACGTTGGGCGAGATCCCTGCCGCGGTATCCAGCAGCAGGATGTCAACCATCCCCTCCAGTTGTCCCAGCCGCTCCAGCAGCGCGGCCTGGTCCGCTGGGGCGAGATGGGCCATCTCCTCGATCCCACGGCTGGCCGGAATCACGTACAGGCCGTTCGGCCCCGGAAGCATGATCTCGTGAAGCTCCTTTTGTCCCTCGACGACATGGCGAAGCGTGAATTCCGGCGTCAACCCCAACATCACATCAACGTTTGCCAGACCCATATCGCCGTCAAGGAGGGCGACGCGACGGCCTTCCCCCGCCAACATCAGGCCGAGATTCACCGCCAGGGAGGTCTTCCCGACGCCCCCCTTGCCGCTGGTGATCGCAATCGTCCGAAGCCTGCAGTCGGTGGCGGTTGCGCTGTCGCGAAGCTTTGATGCCTGATCCTGCATTTGCTCTACCCCCCCGCCTGTCCGTCGACCAGACGTTGCGCAAGCCGGACCGGTTGCGCCTCTTCGATGTCGTCCGGCACCTCTTGACCTGTCGTGAGATACGAAATCGGGGCGGCCGCCGTCAGCGCGGCCTCCAACACCGGCCCTACGGCGGCGGTCTCATCGAGCTTGGTGGCGATAATCGATGTGAAACGAAGCGGCCGGTACCCTTCGACCGCCTGCAGCAGGTCGGCCCGCTTGGTCGTCGCGCTCAGGACCAGCGACACCTCGCAGCCGTCGTCGCCGCGAACGTAGTTCGCCAACTCCTCCAACTGGTCCGGCCGCCGTGCGCTTCGTCCGACCGTATCGATGAAGACCACATCGGCGTCGCGCTCGTTCGCCAGCGCCCGCTTCAGGTCATCCGGATGCGGCGCCACACAGTAGGACAGGCCGATCAGCTCGGCGTAACTCTTGAGCTGTTGGGCGCCGGCGATCCGATAGGTGTCGGTCGTGATCAGCGCGACCCGCTTCCCCTCTCGAAACCGACAGCCGGCCGCGAGCTTCGCGATGGTCGTCGTCTTGCCGACGCCGGTCGGACCGACCAGCGCCACCACGCGACGCCCGTTCCGCACGACAGCGGGCGGCGTGCCGACGATCTCCCGCGCCAGCACCTCGGCGAGCAGCGTCGACACCGGCGTCGGCTCGGATGAAGCCGCCTCCCGCAGTCGGTCCCGTATCGAGATAATCCACCGATGGGCCACGCCCTCCTCCACCTCTTGGGCCAGCAGCGACCAGTACGCCCGGCCGAGCGCCTCCGGCAAATCGGGCGGCAGGTACCCCCGGCCGTACAGTCCGGACACCATCCCTTTGACCTGCGCGAGCTCGCGCCACAGCGCGTCGGCATCGTTACGAGTTGTGGGTGGAGGGTCGAGGGTGGAGGGTGTGGAGGACGGAGGTTGAGACTCTCTCTTTGCACTCGATACCTGACATCCGACACCCGACACCCTGGAAGGGGGATCGCCGTCCAGCGCCGCCATCACCTCTACGCCCTGTCGCCTCGCAAGCGGACCCGCGCCGGCCAGCGGGACGCTCTTGGTGTGCAGAATGACCGCCTCCGGACCCAACTCTTCCCCAATCCGGCGCAACGCCTCATCCATCGTTGCGGCGCGGAATCGCTTAAGATGCATCGCTCAGCTCCACCGTCTTGAGGACCTTCACAGAGACGCGAGGTCCGATCTCGTTGTATGACAACACCGTCACCTGCGGCAGATACCGCTCAATCAGGCGACGCAGGTGCGGGCGGACCCCGGCGGTGCAGAGAAAGACCGGTTGCCCCGCAAGCGGCAGGCACTGTTCCACCCCTTTCGCGACGGCCTCAACCACCTTCTGCGCGAGTCTGGGTTCGAGCGCCAGATAGCTCTCCTGTTCATTCTGAACGATCGCCTCGGCCAGTGTCTGTTCCATGGACGGACCGAGCGTGAGCACCGCCAGTCCTCCGTCCGGCATCAGGAGCGACCGGCAGATCGACTTGGCCAGCGCCTGTCGCGCGTGCTCGGTCAGCAGGACCGGATCCTTACTGTAGGGGGCGTAATCGGCCAGCGCTTCAAGAATCGTCGGGAGGTCGCGGATCGACACCCCCTCCATCAACAGCCCCTGCAAGACCCGCTGTACAATGCCCAGCGAGAGCTGAACCGGAATGATCCCGTCCACCAGCGCCGGATGGGTCTGCTTCAGGTGATCCAGGAGCGCCTGCACCTCCTGCCTCCCCACCAGCTCGCGCGCCTCTCGCCGGATCACCTCCGACAGATGGGTGGCCACGACCGATGAGGGATCGACAACGGTATAACCCAGGACCTGCGCACGCTCCTTGAGCGCCCCGCTGATCCATCGCGCCGGCAGGCCGAAGGTCGGCTCCTGCGTCTCGATTCCGTCCACCGGCTCCTGAGCCGTTCCGGGATCCATGGCCAGGAAATGCCCCACCATCACCTCTCCCTGTGCGATCTCGACGCCCTTGATCTTGACGCTGTAGCTGTTGGGCCTGAGGGAGAGGTTATCGCGGATCCTTACGGGCGGGACGACGAACCCCATATCGAGGGCGAATTGCCGTCTGATCAGCTTGATCCGCTCGAGGAGGTCTCCGCCCTGGCCCGCGTCCACCAGCGGAATCAGGCCGTATCCCACCTCCAGCGTCAAGAGGTCCAGCGGCAGAAGCGTCTCCACCTTTTCGGGACCGGAGGGCGCCGCCGGGGTCTCCTCCTCACTCGTTCGCCCGTCTGCCGAGGATCCGGACTTGACCCGGGAATAGGCGACCGTTCCGATCAGGGACGCCACCACGAAAAAGGGCAGAAACGGCATGCCCGGAATCAGCCCGACAAACAACAGCACACCCGCCGTAATCCCGAGCGGTTTCGGGTGAAAGAGTATCTGCCGACCCAATGTTGCGCTGAGCTCGGCCTCGGAGGCGGCTCTCGTCATCACGATGCCGGCCGCAGTGGAGATCGCCAGCGCCGGGATCTGCGTCACCAGCCCGTCGCCGACGGTCAGCAGCGTATAGGTCTGCAGCGCCGCCATCAGATCCATCCCGTTCTGCAGGACGCCGATGGCGAGCCCTCCCACGATATTGATGGCGATAATGATCATCCCGGCAATCGCGTCCCCACGGACGAACTTGCTGGCGCCGTCCATGGCCCCATAGAAGTCCGCCTCCCGTGCGATCTCCATGCGGCGAGCCCTGGCCTCCTGCTCATTGATCAGCCCCGCGTTCATATCGGCATCGATCGACAGTTGTTTCCCTGGCATGGCGTCGAGGGTGAAACGGGCGGAGACCTCGGCGATGCGACCGGCGCCCTTGGTGATGACCATGAACTGGATCACCGCCAGGATCGCGAAGACGACCGCGCCCACGATGTAGCTGCCGCCTACGACGAAACTTCCGAACGCATTGATGATGCGGCCCGCGGCGGCCGCGCCCTCATTGCCGTGCAACAGCACCAGGCGCGTCGAGGCGACGTTCAGCGACAGCCGGAACAGCGTCAGCACCAAGAGGAGCGACGGAAAGACCGACAGATCGAGGGGGCGCAGGATGTACAGCGAAATGACGAAGATCAGAAGCGCCAGCGTGACGTTGGCGGCCAGCAACAGGTCGAGCAGGAGCGGCGGGATCGGCACCAGCATCGCCAGCAGGATGCCGATGCTGGCCAGGGCTACCACGACATCGCCCTGCAGCAGCGGCATCAGGCGCGCAGTCTGAGTCGCCTTCACCGTCGTGTTCATCGAGGTCGTGTTCATCGGGCCGCCTTTCGTTTTCCGGTCATCTGATAGACGTAGGCCAGGATCTCCGCCACCGCCTTATACAGGTGAATCGGGATCTGCCGGCCGATCGATACGCTTTTATAGAGGGCGCGGGCCAACGGCGGATCCTCCACGATCGGAACCCCGTGGGCCCTGGCCGTCGCCACGATCCGCTCGGCCACCAGCAGGGCGCCTTTCGCCACCACCGTCGGAGCCTCCATCGAGGTCGACTCGTACCGCATGGCGACGGCAAAGTGGATCGGGTTGACCACCACGACATCGGCCTTCGGGACATCCGCCATCATCCGCCGCATGGCCGCCTGCCGTTGCAAACCCTTGATTCGACCCTTGACGACGGGATCGCCTTCGGCCTGTTTCATCTCCTCCTTTACCTCTTGCCGCGACATCCGAATCGATTTTTCAAACTGCCACCGCTGCCACCCGTAATCCGCGGCGGCCAGCGCCACGAAGACCAGACTGACCCGGAGCGCGAGCTGAAAACAGAGTCGACCGACCCATGTCAATACCTCGACCGGGGCCATATCGACAAGGAGCGGGATTTCCGCCAGATGGCCGCTGACCGTGCGATAGACAAGCAGACCGACCAGCGCGAATTTCAGGGGCGACTTGACGATTTCGACGAGCATCCGTCCCGGCGCAAACAGTCGTTTGAAGCCTGTCATCGGATTCAGCCGTTCCCACTTCAGCGACAGGGCGCTCGTATTGGGGGTGAATCCGACCTGTGCGACATTGGCGGCGTAGGCGACCGCCACCAATGTCCCCATGAAGGGCGCGAGCAGCATCGCCATCCGAATCGACGCGCCGAGCATGGTCTGCTGAATCCCCGGAAGCGTCAACTCACCGCCCATCGCCTGGCCGAGGTACACACGCATGACCCCCACCAGACCGTTGAGCAGCGAGCCGCCGAACAGATAAAAGGCCAGGGTGCTGCTGAGCAGCAACATTGCGGAGCTGATCTCCTGGCTGCGGGCCATCTGGCCTCGCGACCTGGCCTCCTGGCGGCGTTTTGGGGTCGCGGATTCGGTCCGTTCCTTGGCGTCATCTGACGGCATGCGAAAGACTCCGTACCAGCGAAAACAGTTCCGGACGGACCTGGCCGGCGCTGATCTCGACCAGACGGATAAGGAGCGGCAGCGAGACCAGCAGCGCCAGCATACCGACAACAAAGGTTATCGAGAGACCGAAGGCGAAAAAGTTCAGGTGGGGCACTACCCGCGCCAGCAGGCCGATGGCGACATTCGTCACCAGCACCGCCACCATGATCGGAGAGGAGAGCCTGACGGCCAGGACCAGACTTTTGCCGAACAGGGCGACCAGAACCGAAGCCGCGCCGGCGGCAGCGGCCCCGGAGAACGTCCCGAGCGGGATCGATTCGAAACTCGCCCAGACCGCCTCCAGGAAGGCATGGTGTCCCTGAAGCGAGAGGAAGGTCAACACGGTCATCAGCTCCATGAATTGCGCCACCACCGAGGCCTGCTGCGGGAACTGCGGATCGACGACATTCGCCATGCCGAGACCCATCTGCACCCCCGCCAGTTCCCCCGCCAGACTCACGCCGACAAACAGCAGCCGCGCCGCGAGCCCGATCACGAGCCCCACCGCCACCTCTCCCACAATGCTCAACCCCAGCGACCACGGCGCCATCTCACGCGCAAGCAGGACGCCCTTGCCGAGCAGCGGATAGAGACTGACGGCCAGGCAGAGCGCGAGACCGACCTTGAAGGGAACAGGCACGTGCCCCCCGGCAAAGATCGGCGCGGACAGGAGCATACCCCCGAGACGGAACAGGATCAGCAGAAACACCGGCGAGCTCCAGGCGGACAGCACGACGAGATCCACAGTCAGCCTCCTGAGGCCGCGCGCACGGGGGTCCGGACCATGGGACCGTCAGCGCCCGTACAGCGGCAGATTAATGAGCAGCGATGTGGTGAACGCCAACATCGTCCTCATCATCCACGGCAGAAACAGGATCAGCGCCAGAAACACCACCACGATCTTCGGAACAAAGGCGAGCGTCGCCTCCTGGATCGAGGTCACCGCCTGCAGAATGCTGACCAGCAACCCTACGACCAGGCCGGCGGCAAGGATCGGTGCCGACAGCAGCAGGATAAGCTGCAGCGCCTGCGAGCCCAGGTCAAGTACGGTCTGTGGATTCATACGATCCTCCCGCTCACTGGAACCCCATGACCAGCGATCGCACTACCAGATGCCACCCGTCGGCCAGGACGAACAGCAGCAGCTTGAATGGAAACGAGATGACCGGCGGCGGCAGAAACAGCATCCCCATCGACATCAGCACGCTCGACACGACCATGTCGATCACCAGGAATGGAATAAACAGCACAAACCCGATTTGAAAGGCGGTCCGCAACTCGCTGATGGCGTAGGCTGGAACCAACACGTGGGTCGGCACCGCCCCGCGATCTTTTGGCCGCTCCATCCGCGCCAGATGGACCATAAGCGCCAGGTCTCGCTCCCGCGTCTGTTTGAACATGAACGTTCGAAGCGGCTGCATCGCGCGCTCCAGCGCCGTCTCCTGGGAAAGCTGTCGGCTCAGATAGGGTTGGAGCGCTTCCCGATTGATCTGCTCGCCCACCGGCGCCATGACAAAAAAGGTGAGGAATAGCGTGAGCCCGATCAGCACCTGGTTGGGCGGCATCTGCTGGGTCCCCATCGCCGTTCGCAGAAAGGAAAGGACGATGATGATCCTCGAGAACGAGGTCAACATGATCACCAATGCCGGCGCCAGGGACAGCAACGTCAGCAGGATGACGATCTGCACGGCGACCGTCGGCTCCGCGCCTCCCGCGCCGCCCGTCACCAGCGGCAGTTGCGGGAGCGGGACAAACGACGGGCCTGCGGCGACCGGCGCCGCCGCGAGCAGCAATCCGAACCCCATCACTCCGAACCCTCCGTTCCCCACAGCCTGTTCAGCCGTTTCAGGCGGCTCTCCAGCCCGGCCAGCGCCGCCCCACGCTCCCGCGCGAATTCCGACGGAACCCGATTATCGGTCCGGCCTGTCGGGTCGATCGTGGCGTCATCGGCATCCGAAGAGGCGGCGGCGACGCCGGACGGAAGCGTGTGCAGCAGCGAAATCCCGTTGCCCGTCTGACCGAGCAGCAAGACATCGCCTCCGACCCGCACGAGACACAGCGATTCCTTGGGACCCAGATAGGTCCGACTCAGCACCTGGATGGTTCCGTCCCGCCGAGCGCCGCGCGATCCGCGCATCGCGATCCGTTTATAAAGGTAGATCCCCAACGCCAGAATGCCCAGCACCGTCCCGAGCGCGGTGAAGATCTGCGAGGTCACACCGACGCCGGGCAGCGAGCTTTCCGGATCGCGATAACTCGGCAGATCGAGCCGCTGGGACTCGGCGATGGGCGCCGTCTCGCTCGCGCTCGTCGCCGGCAGCGGCTCGGCGCTCGCCGCACAGGGCAGCGCAGTCAGCAACCAGAGCGGAATCGTCAGCCATAGAGCTGCCTTGCGCACCATTCGCCCCCTTCTCAAATCCCCCCCAACCCCCCTTTGATAAAGGGGGGCACGGGGGGATTTCGCATCCCGCGCCGTTCTCATCGCAGATTCTTGATCCGATCGGCCACGCTGGTGATGCTGGTCAGCCGAACCCCGAAGTTTTCGTCGATGATAATGACCTCACCCTTGGCGATCGGCTTGTCGTTCACCAGGATGTCAACCGCGTCACCGGCCTGCTTGTCCAACTCGACGATCGATCCCGGTCCGAGCTGGAGGATATCCCGAATCTGCAACCGGGTCCGCCCCAGCTCTACACTGACCTGAAGATTGACATCGAGCAGCATGTCGATACCGTTGTTAGAACTCGCCCGCTCCCCCCCGGCCAGGGGAGCGAACGGCACCGGTCCTGCAGCAGCAGACGTTGCAGACACTGTACCCTCCTTCGCAACCGAAACGTCGTCATGACGCCGGGTCTTATCGGTTTCCGGCAGCAGAGATGAGGAGACGATCAGTGCCACCTCCCCCGGCGCCGACTCTTCACGCGTCACACTCGCCACACACAGCATCGGAGCCGGCGGCTCATCGCGGAAGACCTCCAGACACGCCCCTGCGTCGGCTAACGCCGTCACGGGCCCCGCTTCGACCGTTACCGGCGCCCCCAACGCCGTTCGCAGCGCCGTCGAGAGACTTCCGCCGATCTGATTCGCCGCCTCCGAGAGGGCATCGCGATAGTCCGCGGACGCCTCCGCCCCCGGCGTCGGCTCTTCTCCCAGAATGAGTTGCGCCAGGGCGATGGCGTCGTCCGCCCTCCAGATCAGATATACGATGCCGGAACGACCCTGGCTGACGCGCAGCGCCATGCCGACACACGATCCGGGCACAAGCGAGGGTAAGCTCGCAGGCGATCCCGGAACCGTTCGATCGACCGTAAGCCGCACCGGCCGCCCGCACAGCGCCGAAAAGACCTTGGCGGCCGCCTCGCAGACCAGCGTCCCGTACTGCTCTAACGGCGAGGTCGCCACGGGTCCGACCGCCGACCCCGTCTGAATGCCCTGATCAACGATGCGCGCCATGTGTCATCCTCTCTTCCGAGATATCCGCCACAATCTGGACGGCCCGCTTTCTGTTCGAGGTGCCGACCTTGACGACATATTTCGGCACCCCTTCGACCTCGAGCACGCCGAGCGAGGAGGGGGCCATATCCAGGCGCACGATGTCGCCCGCCTTGAGGAAGCTCAGCTCATGGATAGTCAGCGGGATCGATCCGAGCAGCGCGCGGACGCTGAGACCGACGGCCGGCATGGCCTGAACGAGCTGGGCAGACGCCCCCTCATCCGTTTCCTCACGGTGTCCGGCGATCCATCGTCTGAGCGAGAGATTCGGGATGACCGGCTCCAGCATCGAGAGAGGGAAGCAGAGGCTCATCATCCCCTCAACGTCGCCTATCTTCACGTCGAAGCCGATCAGGATCACCATGTCGGTGGGCGAAGCGAGCTGAAGGAAGCCGGGGTTGACCTCCAGATTCAGCAGGTCAAACTGGAAGGGGCCGACGCGGCTCCAGGCGCCCCGAAGGTCCTCCAGCGTGCGCCTGAGCAGCTTCGACACCAGCGCCCGCTCGATTTCAGTCAACTCCCGCGCTACGTGCGACACGCGCCCTCCCCCCCCGAGGATACGATCGATGATATAGAAGATCAGCCGCGGCGGAAGCTCCACAATGGCGCCGCCCTTGAGCGGCCTCATCCCGAAGACGCCCAGACACGCGGGATAGGTGACCGACGCAATGTATTCGGCGTAGGCCATCTGCTCCACCAGGGTTGGCCGGATCTCGACGAATGTTCTCAGAAGCGGCGAGAACGAACCCCCCATCTGTTTCGCAAAGCGATCGTGAAGCATCTGAAGGGCCTGAAGCTGTTCTTTTGAGATTCGATTGGGTCGGCGAAAATCGTAGCGGGTGAACTGCCGTTTCGGCTGTGTCGGGGCGGCGGCCGCCGGCACGGCGCCTTTCGCGGCCGCCGATAACAACGAATCGATCTCTTCCTGTGTCAGGAGTTCACTCATCAGACATGCCGTATTTAATGGTTTCCTGTTGGTGATTCGTCATCAGCAATTGGCGATCTCTCATTCGCTGATTGCTGTCTATAGACGTGTAGCAAGTGTAGTGCCAGCGAGGGTAGAACGATTACGCGGCAGATGGGGCGATTTTTGACCGAACCGGGAGGCCGGATACCGTTACCGGAGTTGCAGTGCGACCAGTACCTCGCCACCCCAGTCACCGCAACCTCGCGAACCGAGTAATCGTAAGGAGATAGCGTGGGTGATGAAATTTGATCGGTTGGAAAAGAATTGGCCACCTGGGCCCTGGCTGTGGAACGCGAACAACTGTGGATAGGATGGAAGGAGAGACTCTAATCCTTATTGAATCACGAATTCGGTGAGATAGACATCCTGCAGCCGTTCGGCCCCCAGCTCCTTGGCGAACTGATCCGCAATCTGTCGCTTGAGGCTTTCCAGGCTTCCCGCGCTGGTCACCTCTTCCAACGACTTGCGAGCGAGAATCTGGATCAACCGATCGCTCAAGAGCGGCTTGCGCGCCTCTACCTCTTTGACGACTTTCTCCTCTTCCGGGATCTCGATCTGGACGGTGACCTTCAGGAAGCGACGTCCGTTGGTTTCGGCAATATTGACGATTGCAGGATCAAGCGGCAGAATCTTGCCCGGATGACGCTCGGCCTTCGGCTTCTCCGCCGTCTGCGCCTGCCCTTTGGCGGTCCCCACCAGCATCGGCTTCAGGAGATAGATATTGAGACCAAACGCTGCGCCGGCCAACGCGATGAAGATCCCGGCCTGCATGCCGATAGTCTTGAGTTTCCCGCCCCCTGCGGCCGGGGTCTTCTTTTCCTCGCCGCTTGGCGACTCCGGATTTCCAATTTCCGGAACATCAATCTGTGCGTCTTGAGCCACGTTTCGCTCCTCCTGTCCCTCGCCTCAACAGAGTGGCGTTGCGAGCGCGCGTCGATAGGTCATGACCTTTTCAATGACCTGATCGACGCTCTCGACAACGATCAGCTTCTTCCCGGTCGTCAACGACACGATCGTATCGGGGGTGGCCTCGATGGTCTCGATCAACTCTGCGTTTACCGTCACCTCCGCGCCGTTAATCCTGCTCAGCTTCACCATCGTCTCACCCACGTCTCTTTTCATGTCGGTCGTCAACAGGCAGCCGCCGCACCGGCGCCATTCAACGAACGGTCTGCCGGTGCAACGGGTCGAGACCCGGAGACCGCCGCGCGATCGAACCCACCGCGAAGACTCCTGTAGAGATCCAGCCACTGCCTGACGTTCGTTTTGAGATGAAATCTGTCTCTCACCGTCGCATAGGCGTTGCGCGCCAGCCGATCTCGCGCCGTTTTATCCTCCACAAGCCAGGTCAACTGCCTGAGCCACTCCTGGTGGCGATTCTTTTTGACCAGGATGCCGTCCTCGCCATGAGTGATCGTGCAGGTATAGGGATAGACGGGAGAGGCCACAGTCGGAATTCTAAACATACTGTACTCAAGATATTTCAGATTACTCTTCGCCTCATTGAACCGGTTGTCGCGCAGCGGCGCGAGGCCGATATCCAGACGGAGGCTCGCCATCGCGTGATAGTAGTTGTTGGTCGGTACGAACGGGTAGACCTCGAGCTTGCCGGCCGGTATCTCCCGCCGGACCCGCTCCGGCGCCCAGCCAAAGAAGATCAACTGCACTTCGGGACGCTTAGCTACCGTGATAATGGCGTCGATCGCGCAGTCGAGGTCGCCATCATGGAAATTCGATCCCGACCAGCCAATTCTGACCTTCGCATCCCGGCAGGCCGGCTGCGCCACGCGCGATGCGGCAATGGTATCGGCAAGATCGGGATCAACCGCGTTGGGCAGGACGACGACACGGTCGTGCATCGTGTCGACCACCCGCTTGAGCGGCTCCGTCGAGACCGTCACCACATCAGCCGCGCGAATGAATCCGGCAAGCCTCGCCAGCCCCCCGGCCTGATAATATTGATACGCTGGGTTCTTCACCGGAAGGTGCCAGAAGTCATCGTCGAGTTCGTAGATGATTGTCTTCCCCAACGCCTTCTGCTCACGGCCGAACTCCAGCACGTCATCGGAAAGCTGCCGCTGACACACCAGGATATCAGCGCCCCGCGCGAAGGCCTTCACCTCGTCGGTCAGGGAGGTCGCAGCCCTCGAATCGACTCCATAGAGGTTGCGCAGGTAGATCCCGGGCAGCAGACAACGATACCACCCGCACCCCGTCTGATCGGCCAGCAGGTACAGCACCCTGAAGCTTCCCGGCGCAACCTCTCTTTTGACTGTAATCAGCGCCATACGAACACCAAGTCTAGCCTGTTAGGCTATAGCCTTTTAGGCTGTAGTCTGTTTAGCCTATTAGGCTACAGCCTATAGCCGTTAGTACTACCGCAACAGATTGAGGGTGGTCTGCTGAATGTCATTCGCGACTTTAATAACCTGGGCATTCGACTCGTAGCCGCGCTGGGCGATGATCAAGTTGACCAGTTCAGTCCCAAGATCAACATTCGACTGCTCCAGGGCGCCTGCGACGATGGTGCCCCTTCCACCGGTCCCGGCGGCGCCCATCTGGGCTACGCCTGAGTTTGGGGTCTCCCCGAACTGACCGTTGGCGAGTCGCAACAGACCGGCCGGATTCGAGAAGCTGGCCATTTTCAATGTGTCGATGACCGTGACCAGCCCGTTACTGTAGACCCCATTGACCTTGCCATCGGCGCCGACATTGAAGGAGCTGAGACTGCCCGGCGGCAGCCCGTCCTGTTGCTTCATCGAGACGTTCGAGAGCGCCGCGAATCCTGTGATATAGCTGAAGTCGATTGCGACTGACTGTCCGGAGGCCGCTGCATTCCCTGGGTTAAAGCTAAAGAATCCACCAGCCGAACCTGGACCCGTAATGGTACTCATATCCACTTTGCCGGTATCCGCACCGCTGACAGCGAACGTGAAGCTGCCGGACGTTGGACCGGTAAAGCTGGGGGTCTCGCCACTGCCGGAGACGGCAGATACGGAATAATTCCACGTAGCGGCGCTTGCCGATGGTTTCGTAAACTGAATGGAGATCTCGTGTTTGCCGCCCAGGGAATCGATGACAAAAAAGCTGGTGTCGAGGGCTGTTTCGTCTTTTGTCAGCGTCTGCGGGTCGTCGACAGCGCTGGCATCGAGGTTTCCGGCCAGCTCGACTGCTGTCGTCGCTTTGGCCTTATTGCTCCCCACCGGAATCGAGATGTCGCCCTTATCAATTCCCTGGACCTTGAGGCCGGTTCCGGAATCGACCAGATTGCCGGTGGCGTCGAGCTCAAAGGTGCCGACCCGCGTATAGATCTGGCCCTCACCGTTGCTCAGGACGAAAAACCCCTCACCCTGAATGGCGAGATCGGAAGACCGTCCGGTCGGCTCAATCGCCCCTTGTGTCTGGATATTCTGAATTCCGCCCACAATCACCCCTGCGCCGATCTGCTTCGGATCGATTCCGCCGGTACCGCCCGACGGCGGGGTCGCTCCCTGGAGGGTCTGAACCAGCAGGTCGGAGAACTGCGCCCGGCTTGCTTTGTAACCGGTCGTGTTGGCGTTCGCGATGTTGTTGCCGATAACCCCGAGGTCTGTTTGATACGCCTTGAGTCCGGTGATGGCGGTACTGAATGTGCTCATCGACTATCCCTCCTTTTGTAACGGGGCAGGACTGATCCTGCCCGAACAGGGCGCAGCGCACCGCGCCCATCTATCGCCGTTCTTATCCCTGTGAGGCGAGCGACACCTGCGAGATAGCGCTCAGCGGGATCAGGCTTCCATTAATGATCAGCAACGGCTGACCTCCCTCGATATTCAGGCCCGTCACCTGCCCGGAGACGGCGCCGGCTCCGGCAGCGCTTCCGCCGGCGGCATCGGTCGCCGTGACCTTATATGAGTAGCGTCCGGACGGCAGCAGGCGCCCGTTGTCATCGAGGCCGTCGAAGGCAATCGACCCCTGTCCGGCCGCCTGCGCCCCCAGTTGAAGCGTCCGCACCGGGTTGCCCTGCAGATCGCTGATCTGAATCGTCACCGTAGCCGGACTCGGCAGGCTGTAACTCAGTGCGGCCGAGCCGCCGATACCAAGGTCGAAAACGGCGCCGTTCGCCGTCACTGCCTTTCCGATATAACCGGCGGCCAGGGCGGCATCCAGCGACGTGTTGCTGCCGCCGTTCGATGCGGCGGTCAACTTTGCCAGCGACGTATTAATCTGCTGCAACTGCTCCAGCGACGTGAACTGGGCGGTCTGGGCGATAAAGTCGGTGCCCTGCAGCGGGTTCAACGGATTTTGATTTTTCAGTTGGGCCACCAGCAGCTTCATAAAGGCGTCCTTCCCGAGCGCTTTTTCAAACCGGGAACCCGTCTCGGAGGTCGCCCCAATTGAGCTTTGCGCACCGGCGGCGCCTCCGTTCGTAATCTCCATCGTACGTCTCTCCTTTCCTGAGCGATCGGCTACACGACGAACGCTGACGGCTGATCGACGCTGACGTCAAACACGCCCGACAACGGAACGAGCGCGCGTCCGACAGCAAGAAACGGCTGTCCGTTCTCGAGCTGTACCCCTGTGACGCGCCCGTACGCCGTACTCGCGCCGGCGATTGTCAGGCCGGCGGTATCGGCGGCGACGATTCTGTACTGATAGAGGCCCGGCGATAGGCCTCGCCCATCGAACGGAAGCTGATGAAGACCTCCAGGCTGCGACCCAAGCTGCACCGTCCTGACGACCGTCCCCTGGAGGTCCCGTACCTCGACCTGTACCGAGGCGGCAGCGGTCGGAAGACGATACTGAAGGGTCTGGATACTCGGTCGGCGCAGGTCGATGAGAGAGCCGTTGGCGGCGATCTTCCGACCGATTAAGGCCTCGACACTACGGGGATTCATCGGCATCCGGGGGGTCGAGAGGAGCGCGGTCAACGGGGCGGTCGTCCGTTGGGACGCAATCTGGGACGTCAGCAGACCGACGGAGGCGCCGCCGGCAACACCGCCGACGCCGGTCATCACCGGACGGCCGGCTGAAAGCGTATCGGAGCCGCGCGCCAATGCCGGTGTCGATGTCGTCGCCTGACTCCGTTCCAGGATCGCATCAAACGAGCCGTTGCCTGAACCGATGGTCGCACCACCGCCAAGACCTCCATCTATCAGCGCCGTCACAGCCGTTCCCGCCAACCTACTCAACATGCTGATCCCGATAGCGGCGAGCACAGGTATCATCTTCGCGTCTCCTTTGTTCATGCGGTCGTCAGCCGACGGACAGTCGGCCGCGTACCGGTCAGACCCTGATGTCGATCAGTCGCTCCGGCTCCATCGCGCGCGCGGACGGCGACGCCGACTCTCGATCCCGCCCGGCTTGCGCCTCAGGCGCCTGCCGGACAAACGGTAAGGTGTGCGTTCCCGTCCCGGCATAGCTCCACTGACGAAGATCCAACCCCACCTGGACGCCCAGACCGGAAATCGGGATCCCCTGCTCGCCAAGCGCGGTCCTGAGACGACTGAGATCGTTGGTCAGCAGCTCACCCGCAACGCGGCTCTGGGTCTTGATGGCGGCGACGATCCCGCTGTCCTTCCACGACACCTCAATGACCAGCTCGCCGAGCGTCTCGGGATGAAGACGGAGCCGCACACGCTCCCCCTCGGCCCTCGGGCTCATGCGCGCCGTCGTCGCAATCTGGTCGGCCACCTGATCGACGATCGTCCTGGGATAGGCCGGCGGCGCGTCGGCCCCAGAACGAAGCGGCTCCCCTTTTGGCGCGGCGACATACGCGAGATCGGCGTCGAACGGTCGCCCGTCGCTCGAGTGAGACGATGAACGTTCATACGAAAGGTCCTCGCGTTCCGAGCCGGAGGCCGGCCGATCCTGCCTAGCGTTCTGTGCGGCCTCGAGTCTCGGCGGCGCCTGCCGCCCAGCCGTTCGGTCGCCGTCCGCGCGTATCGTCCGAAGCCGATCGGGGAACTCCTCGCCGCCGAACGCCTCAGACTCCGGCGCATCCGACTGTTCGGAGGCTGACACGCCTCGAACTGCCGGGCGATCGGCGGCTCCCTCGGAGAGCACAGCCGCAACCCTCGTCGGATCCTCTACCGCTACCGCGGCCGACAGCGCCGGCGGATCGCCGGCCTGGCCTGTCGCCTCACCGCGGCTCGAATAACTGATGCCGTTCCGAACCTCCTGCACTGCGGACACAGGAAGGGACGGCAGTCGAGTCATGCGAGGCTCCTCGCGACGGATCTCCCCCTCGCCGACGGAACGAGGGGGCCGGAGAGAGACGAAGGGGGTCGACGAGCTCTCTCCGGCTCTCGCGCTTACCGGGCTACTGACATGACCGCGCTCCGGTTCATCGCCCGCGGCGCCGACTATCACGCTGGGGTCCTCGCCTCCGATGTTCGCACCCGAACGCGCGCTATTGACGGAGGCGACAAGGGTCTCTGCGTCGGCTGTCGACTGGCGTGTCCCACTTGATCCGCGCGAACCGATCGGCGGTTGCTGAACTGTACCGGACGGTTCTGTTGTTGCCGTTACGGGCGTTGCCACGACTTCCGACCACCGACCGACCGGTTCCGGTATGACGCTGAGCGCAGCATTGTCCTTGACAATATCCGCCTGTGAATCCGCCGCAGCCTCCCCATGGCGCGTTGCAGGCTGAAGAGCGGCGGTCGTGACGACAGCCCGGTCCGGCTGGAGCGGCAATCCGAGCCTGACGGATCCGGCAGCCGTCGGGTCGGCGGGCGGCGCAGCACTCGAAGCCTGCGCGTCGCGCACAACGGATGAGATGGTCGCGTCCCCACCGGTCACCGGTATTGGCGAGTCGGATAGTGACAACGTATCAACACGGGGGAGCATGCCCATCGCGCGGTCAGTCGCGGCGACGCGAGTCTCGACATCGCTCGGCAGCGTCACATCAGACCCCTGTCGCGGAGGCGGCGCGGGTTCTGGGATGACGGCAGCCGCCACAGCCTCGGGGCTCATCACACGCGGATCAGCCGCAGGATAAGCCGTCGCCTCAGCGATGAGATCGATTGCCGGGACGCGGTCCGACAGCGCGCGCGCCGCCGAGAATGTCGCCACGACAGATCCGTCGGCCATAACTTGTGGTGAACGACCACTGGTGAGGGCCGGTCCGGCAAGCGGCTCCGGCAGGGCGCTCTGCGCGGACAGGTTGAAGGTCGCCATCAGCATCGCCGCAGCCGGATCGATGACGGGCGCCGCAGGATCCTTCGCGACGGTTCCATCGGATGAGGATCGGGGCATAACGAGACGCTCCGGGCTCGCCGAGATGCCGCGCACGTCGATGATGCCTGTCGCAACCGCCCCATCGGTTGTCGGCGCCGCGGCGTCAACCTCAACCGCCCGCTGGAACAACGACAGAAAATCGATCGTTCCCCCAGAGGCGCCGGTTGGCATCCGGGTGCCCTGAGATACGCCGGACATGAGCAGGTCGGCGATCTGAAGTGGGATCATCGCGTCGCCTCTGCAGCTTTTCCCTGGTCGGCAGCTCGATCCAGCCTAGCGTCCTCGAGGCGTTCGCTGAGCTCTTTCGCCTTGGGTCCGCTCATGGCAGCCAGCACCTTCGAGGCCTGTCGATCCTTCATCGACGCGAGCACCTCCGTCGCCATATCCTGCTTCAACTTGCTGAGAATCGACGCCGCGGCCTCCGGCTCCATCCCCTCGTACAGCTTCGCCAGCTTTCTGACCCCGGCCTCGCGCCTGGCATCGCGCTCCTTTGTCAGCTTCGCGCCGGTCGCTTTTAACTCCGCAAGCCATTTCTCCTCGATCTGATTCTGCTCCTTTCGCTTTCGGATCTCCTCCTCCAGGCGGAGGAGCTCTGCTCGCTTTTCCGCAAGCGCCTTGTCCTGATCGCTGATTGCCGATCCCTGTTGGCCGGGACGCGGCGCGGTCGGTCCCGCTACGAGCGGCGTCGGATCCGATTTCTGCGGCGCCGGCGAGCCGGACGTCTGCGCCTCAGTCGATCCGGAAGGAGGCGTCTTATCTGAAGCGGCCGCTGCCGCCTGTTCCGATCCCTGCGATGCCGACTGTGGCTCGCTTGCGGACGATTCTTCTTTGGCAGGGGCCTCTGCCTCGCGGCCAAGGCGTGGAAGAATACCCTGTTGCAGGACACCGGTGAGATAGGCGGCGAGCAGCAGCATGGCGACAAAATATCCGCCATAGAGCGCAATTCGCCC
>PQAQ01000006.1 GCA_003105305.1 Candidatus Methylomirabilota bacterium | reverse complement strand
GCCCGACCCCGCGCGCCTATATCAATGAGCGGGCGCTGGCCGATATGATGCTGTCCGAGGAGGCGCTCCTGTATGTCGGCGGCGCCGGGTCCTGCATGGGGTGCGGCGAGGCGACGGCCATCCGGATGATGCTGGCCGCCACCGGATTCGTCCACGGCGCCGAACAGGTCGGGATCGTGGCGGCGACCGGCTGCAACACCGTCTATGGCTCGACCTACCCCTACAACCCGTTCCTGGTCCCCTGGACCAACTCCCTGTTTGAGAACGCGCCGGCCGTAGCGATGGGGGTCCGTGCACGGTGGGACCAGCGAGGATGGCAGCAGAAGAAGCTGTGGGTCATCGGAGGGGACGGGGCGATGTACGACATCGGTTTCCAGGCGCTGTCGCGGATGCTGGCGTCCGGGATGGATATCAATGTGCTGATTCTGGACACACAGGTCTATTCGAATACGGGCGGACAGGCCTCGACGGCGACCTTCACTGGGCAGGATGCCAAGATGGCCGTCGTTGGGAGGGCGGCGCCCGGCAAGCGCGAGCGGCGCAAAGAGCTGGCGCTCATTGCCATGATGCATCCGGATACCTACGTGGCGCAGACGACGGCCGCCCATATCAACCATTTTTATCGGGCCATTATGGCGGCCAATGAGTATCCGGGTCCGGCTGTCATCAGCGTCTACACCACGTGTCAACCGGAGCATGGTGTGGCAGACGACCGATCCTCATGTCAGGCCAAGCTGGCAGTCGATTCGCGAGCGTTCCCCCTGTTTGTGCATGATCCGCGCAAGGGGGAACGGATCAAAGAGCGCCTCAGCCTGGCGGGGAACCCGGCGATGGGCGAGGACTGGTACAGGCTGCCCCATACCGGAGAAGTCGTGGATTTTGTGGCATTTGCCAGGACGGAGGGTCGGTTCGCCAAACAGTTCGACGCGGAAGGTCGCCCGTCTGACACGTTACTGAATGCCCAGGTTGAGCGGCTTCAATACTGGCGGCGGTTGCAGGAACTGGCGGGAGTCTCGTAACACGTCGATTTCATGGTGTGCAGCGGATCGATATGCTATGCTTGAGGAAAAGAGTATTGCCTTGTTGCAATATATCCCGACAACGTCGCCTGATCTGTTCGCCGTGAAGGGTTGCGAATGGAAGAGGGCGAGGCGCGCGCATGCGGAGGAACGGTTATGTATCCTGTGATTGCCGGATTTGATCACTTGGTGTTTGCCGAGGCGCCTAAGCTGATCTATTGGGAGCTGACGCGGGCCTGCGATCTGGTATGCACACATTGTCGCGCCGAAGCCATTGCGGCGCGCAACCCGTTTGAACTCAGCACGGAGGAGGCCAAGGCGCTGCTTGGGCAGCTCCGGACGTTCGGCGATCCGCCCCCCCAACTGGTTATGACCGGCGGCGACCCGCTGAAGCGTCCGGATTTCTTTGAGCTGGTGCGGCACAGCCGAAGCATTGGGATGCCGACATCCGTCGCACCCAGCGGCACCCCGCTCCTCACGCCGGAGGCCATCAAGGCCCTGGCGGAAAGCGGGGTCATGAGTATGTCGCTGAGCATCGACGGCGCGACGGCTGAAAGCCACGATCGGTTTCGCGGCGTGGCGGGGTGCTTTGAGACTACCATGCGCGCCATCCGGGCCGTCCGGGCGGCAGAGATCCCGCTGCAGATCAACACCCTCGTCACCCCGGAGACGATGGGAGAGCTGCCCGGTGTGTTCCAGTTGCTGAAGGATCTGGGGATTATGCGGTGGAGCCTCTTTTACCTGATTGCGACGGGGCGCGGTCGGGCGCTGCGGGAGATCAGACCCAGTGAGGCCGAAACGCTTCATAGCTGGATCTACGACATCGCCAAGACGGCGCCGTTTGCCATCAAGGCGACGGAGGCCCCGCATTTTCGTCGGGTAGCCTACCACCGAATGCGACAGGAAGGCCTGGACGACGCCGCCATCCGGAAGACGCCCGTCGGGCGAGGGTTCGGGATCCGCGACGGCAACGGCATTATGTTCATTTCGCATACCGGGGACGTCTATCCGTCCGGGTTTCTGCCGGTGACGGCCGGCAACGTGCGTCGGCAGAGCCCCGTATCGATCTATCGCGAGTCAGAGCTTTTTGTGCGTCTCCGTGACCCGGATCAGTATGCCGGAAAGTGCGGCCTCTGCGAGTTTCGCTGGGTCTGCGGCGGATCGCGGGCCCGCGCGTTTGCCGAGACCGGCGACCCCAACGGAAGTGACCCGATGTGCGCCTACAGGCCGGAGGCCGCGCTGGTTGGGGCGGCCGGCGGCGATCGGGGATAGGCGTCATGTCGCATACTCCGGCTAATCCTTCAATCGACTCAATTCGACATACAAATGCTCTAGCCGATTAGCGAAGTTGAACCTAAATTATTACATAAGAAGGGAGCGCTATCGGTGTCGGGCCGATAGCGCATGAAGAGCGTATAGCGCATCGTTCAGGACGGAAGATCACGTAGTGCAGCCGACCCGAAGGCGGCGCAGCCGACAGGAGGGACGAATGCAGATTTCGCGGATCCTTTTTCCGACCGACTTCTCTCTTGATGCCGAACACGCATTCCAATATGCGCTTACCCTCGCTCGCGCGTTCGGCGCCGAACTTCACCTCCTTCACGTTATCTATTTCCCCCCCCAAACACCCGAGTACGACATCGGACAGGTGATCGACAGTTTAGTGAAGAATGCCGAGGGCAGCCTGAAAAAGCTGGCCGATGGCGTCAGCGAGCCGAAACCGGTGATTCGTATGGACGTGCAGGTGGGGGTGGAGCATGCCGAGATCACGAAGTTCGCCGAACGGGAAAAGATCGATCTCATCGTCATGGGGACCCGCGGACGAACAGGGCTGGCGCACGTCTTTCTGGGGAGTGTCGCGGAGCGGGTGGTCCGCCACGCCCATTGCCCCGTCCTGACCGTCAAGCTCGCGGCGCGGAAGGGCGGCGAGCTTGCGGGAGAGGAGCAGGCGACATGACGCTGCGGCATCAGGCGCTGGCTCAGTACCTCGAGACTGCCCTCGGCGGTGTCGTACAGGTGCAGGCCGTTCGGCCGCTTACCGGCGACGAGCCTTCCATTGTCGGGCAGGAGCTTCGCGCATTGCACGGTCACGATCTGAAGGCATTCGGCTACGGCCGGCCGATTCAGATCGACCTGTTACTGAACGGCATCCCGCGTTCCTATGTCCTGTCCACCATGCGGAGCGGCTCCGGCTTTGGCCACGATTATAAAGCCGACAGGGCGGGCACCCTTATCTTGGCGCATGACGCCTACGGTAAGCTTGCGCGCCACGTTGCGAGCATTGACGTAGGGTTCTTCACGCGCGAGGGACAGTTGCAATCGGCAGGGGCCGCAGAGGAGTATTTTCTGCTGATGGAGAAGGTCGAGGGGGCCGCGTAT
>PQAQ01000005.1 GCA_003105305.1 Candidatus Methylomirabilota bacterium | reverse complement strand
TCCTCAATCAATGTCGCCTGTGCCGCAATCGCGTATTCCCTCTCCAGGATCTGTTGCACCGACAAAAACAGACCAGTCGGCAAGCCTGATTGATCAGCGACGCGCTGCAGTTCCGACCCTCCATCGTTGGTGACCACCGACTCCAGAAGCTGCGCTTCAGTGACGCCGGCTATCCGTTGTACCAGACAATACAGCGTCGGCAGCGGCAGAAAGCTCTTGTTGTGAAGCAGCGCCGTATACGCATCGCGTCCGGCCTGATTCGGATTGCCCACAGCGCCGAATCGCTGTGCCAGAAGCCACATGGCCTTGGCTTGTACGAAGGCATTTTCACGGATGTGACACCAGATATCGGTCTCCGAAATGGTGTTGGAGCGATGCATCCTGTAGCTGAGCAGGCTTTCGCGCACCCACACCGGCCGGTGGTGCATGGTCGCTCTGAATGCCCATTCCCAGTCGTGGGTATATCGCAACGGGGCAAACTCGCCAACGGCTTCATACAACGCCTTGGAAAAAAAGAAGTTGGAACTGGTCGTCGCGAGATTGCCCGCGAAAAACAGACTCTCCAGCGGTATCTGTTGGCAACGCTGCTGCAGCATCCGGTATTCATGAGCCCTCTCGTGTTCCGGTATCAGGTGCCCGGCGTCGTCGATGAACTCCAAGTCGGAGAATACCAACGAGTCCGTACGATTGTCCTGTTGGGCCACTTGAATCAATACCTCGATTCGTCGGTTGTGGAAGCTATCGTCGGAATTCAGGATGGCGATGTACTCACCGGACGCCCGCCGGATCCCCTCATTGATGGCCGCGTGCGCGCCTCTATTCTGTTGGGTGAATATCCTGACGCGTTGGTCCCCGGCGTAACGCTCCCGCAAGAGATCGACGCTGTGATCCCGGCTGCCGTCGTCGACAATGACGACTTCCAGGTCCGTGTACGTCTGCGACAGGCAACTGTCGACCGCCGTGGTCACGTACCGTTCGTGGTTATAGGATGGAATAACGACCGTTACCAGTGGATTCATGCGCTATACCACATTGAGCTGTCTGCCGGACTCATCCGACCGAGAACCCCTACACCTCAACGTTGACAGGGACACCGGAACTCAACCAAGCGCCACCGTGCCGCGTCCGCAATAATGATCGTCCAGGACGAGACCCGACATCATCTTCCGCTCCGCCCCGGACATACGCTCGACGAACTCCCCGAATAACATTTCCGGGAGACGCGGCGGCAGCCTCAGATCCGGATCGACGGTGCGCTGGAGCGCAAGGAAATCGTCCACAAAAGCGAAGATGCCGCGACGAATCTTGCGGCGTATGCCCGAAGACCCTTGTTCGCCGAGGACAAGCTGTTGGTGCGCCGCGTGGAGCCGACCGTCGTCGCGCAGGTCATAGCAGATCACCTGGGGATCGTCGGAGCTCAAGAACGTCTCCAGCTCAAAGCTCCTGCGCCAGAGGGGAGATACGTCCGGATCACCGGCGGCGATCCGGCTCCCATAGTAGCCATGCGCAGATACGCCGTATCTGTCGCACACCTCCTGCGAGGCCGCGGATGTGAGCATATAGAAGCCCTGAATCGGTTTCTTCAGGAACCCGGACAGCATTCCCTGGATGGTCGCCGAATAGCCGACATCAACGACCGCCGCTGCCGACGCATGATTCAGTCCGACGCTGTTCACATAGGCGATCAGGGCGGGACGCTCTGCGCGGCTGCGGGCCATAATCTTCTCCGTGAGCGCTTCCAGTACCGGCTTCAGGTGCCGAATATCGCCCTTGACTTCTACCGGACACCCGGCCTGCCAGAGCCCCTTCCGACACAGCTCGTGGACATCGTCATCATCCAACAGAACCCCATATCGGTATCTGAAGAATGCCTTCAGATCGTTCGGAAAATACTCGGAGGTTTTGGCGATTCGGCAAATATCGTCGAACGACTCGATCATCGGCACCGTGACGGCGCGTCGAGACAACACGAGGTACTCGGAGGGAATCGCATCCTCGCGGCACAGCGCGACACGATCGTAAATCTCTTTCAGCACCTGCCCCTCGCGGGCAAGGAAATACAGTGTTTCGATACCGTCCGTTTTTGCCCGATCCATCAACCATACACAGAAACTCAAGGCGACAGGACCGACGACGGCATAGCCGATATCCTCCGGCTCACCGGGAATCAGACAGGCCGGATCAAATGCCTCATAAAAGACCGGCCGGAACAGTCTTCTGACGACCAGGCCCAATACCAACTGTTCGTCCAGGCTTCCTTCCGTCCGGGTCCATTCGATTATTCCGGAGAATCTTGGCAAAGCCCTGGCGACCTCGATCGGTCGCAAGACGTGGCACACCTGAATTCCAAGATTCATCGGAATCTGCACGTCCGAATGTTCATTATCGCCCACCACGAGCAGTTCGTCCGGGGCAATCGCTTCCCGTTCCAGCACGAACCGGTAGAGCTCTCCGGTATCCTTGCGAACACCGATATCCGAGGAGAGATAGAGCGCATGGTATCCGGCGACCCCGTTTTCTGAGAGCATTTTTTCGACAAGACGGCGAGGCAAAAACATGTCGCTGATAAGGACGACGCGTTTCCCGCTGCCGATGGCGCAGTTGAACAGCTCGACGCAATCCGGTCGGGGGGTGGCGAGATGCAGTTCCGCATACTCCTCCATAGCGCGCAGGCGTCTCATCTCATCGATCGATATGCCTGTCAGCGATGCGAACTCCGTATAGATCTCCTCAAGCCCCACGTCTCGCCCTGCGCGCGAACGCGCCGACGCCTCCGCCTGCGCCCGCAGCCGGGCGTACTCACCGCCTCCGATGTCCCGGTTGCGGTGTCCGATCATCGTTTTGACGATTTCGGGATGGAGCAACGGGCGGATCAGCAGCGTATCGAAAATGTCGAAGGCCACCACCGTGACATCTTTCCCCTCCAACAGCGCCTTGACGTCATCACGCGTCCTGGCCATATACCGGTCGAATCGCCACGTTGACCAGCTTGGGGAGACCGGATCGGCCAGGATGCGCGACGTGTATCCGGCGTGCCTGGCGGCGAGCACCAGCAGGCGCTCAACACAGTGCGCCGGAGAGCCGTCGGTCTGACCGGCCTCCTCCGGAAAGTCCGTCAGTCTGACACCGGCGGAAAACAGATCCTGAACGGCCTTGCCCCTGGCCCAGAACATGGACCCTGCCGGATAGTCGAAATACCCCTCCGGCACATTGGCGATCCCCATCTGTCGGCACATGTGCAAGCCCAGCGCCCTGTTCGACAGCCACGTATTCCCCCAATAGGGAAGATACTTATAATTTTGAGGGTAGATCATCCCGACAGTTGGGTCCTGTTGGAACATGGAGAAGATCCGCCTGACCTGATCCTCGCTGCCCAGGAGTTGCCGGAACAGATATTCCCGCCAGCCATCCATTGTCCCGTGTGTGTACACCGATTTCTTCGTGTGCACATGGCAGATATAGTCGTAGGTCGCCAGTCGGGCGCCAAAATGGCACAGCATCGGCGCGATGTCCCGACCGCGATTTTCTACGAGATCCACGACGACACGACTTGCGCGCGGGAGCGTTGCAAATGCCCGATCGCAGCGATCTCGCGCCTCATCGGTCGAGACCGACACGAAGAGGTCGAACGGAAAGGGGATATTCGCCAGGCTGGACGCGAGCTCTGCGATCAGATCAGGGTAATGCACATGGGCGTGGACGGCGATTCGGCCGACAACATGTCCGGGCAGCGGGTCGATATCGTGAATATTCACCAGCTCGGACGAGCGTAGCGAGGGGTGATGGGATTGCGCATGCAGAGCCAGCAATTCGGCGACGGTCCTGCGCGCTGTCGCCTTCAGGCCTTTTTTCCGGTAGTACACACGGGCCTTTGCCAGCGTCGTTTTGTAGTTCACGACCTGGGTCGCAACCCGATCCCTGCCGAGCAGGGTGCGGACAGGGTGGCGCACCCATCGGATCGGCGCCGTGACCTTCCATAAGGTGGAGGACACAATCGCGTCGAGCGTTTCGCGATACCGGCGGACTTCCGCATCACGTTCGCTGACGGTCTGCTCCAGCCTCGATATTCGCTGAAGGTGCTCCTGCACGAGAGCCGCCGCGCGAGTCTGCTCTTGCTCGGCCTGCGCAAGGCGCGACTGAAGGCCCGCCAGCGCCCCCTCGCGCTCACGGACCTGCTGCCGGACGTGAGCGATCACCTTCAGATAGGGGGTATGCCGCTCCGGCGTTGCGCGGAGGGTGTGCGCGGCATCCTCATAGATCTTTTCCAACATGGCCACATGGGTCCTCATGGACACAAGGGTATCGGACCTGATGTTGCGACGCATCGTCTCCAGCAGCTCCGGCTCGTCCAGCACCCTCTGGAGGCACCGGGCCAGATCCTCCGCATCCCCGGCCCGAAAGGTGAGTCCCGCCTTCCCGATCCGTTCCGGAAGCGCGCCGCGGTCCGATACGAGGATGGGCAGCCCCAATCGCAACGCCTCGTCGAGAGTGAACGAATAGGACTCGCTGGTAATGGAAGGAAAGACGGCGAGATCAAGGTCGAACGCCGGAAGGTCGGGCGGCCGATACGCGCCGTGGAATTGCACCGGGAGGCCGCGAGACAGCTCCTGAAGCCGCTGCTGATATGACGCCTCCAGGGCGGTCCCGATCAGATGCGCCTGAACGGCAGATGGATCGTTCAGACGATGCAGCGCCTCCAGGAGCACGTGCGTCCCTTTGTGGTACAGGAAATAGCCCCAATGCCCGATCTGCAGCGGTCGATTCGGGAACGCGGACGGCCTCTGCCGCCGCTCCCGTGCCGGGATGGCCCCGGGACCCCCGTGCGGAAGCACGATCACGCGGCTCTCGGGCAGCTCAAGCAGCCCACACAGTAATGAACGGTGCGCCGCTGACGGGACGATGAGGGCCGAGGCGAGGGACAGCTCCGTCTCGATCATCTGTCGACGTAATGCCAGCGCGGCGGCGACCTCCTGATCCGTCTGCCATGGGGTTCGCTCGACGCAGTGCAGGCACGGCGCGGTCAAGAGCGGCTCTTTGCAAAACGACCCGTCCCGGTAAATCCGGTGGAGACGGGGACAGGAGGTCCACACATCGTGCAGCGTCACCACCACGGGGATGCCCAGGTCCGCGCAGATCGCCGCCAGGTTGTTGGTCAGCCGATGCCAGTGGTGGAGGTGCGCCAGGTCCGGCCGGCTGCGCGAGAGCAGACCCCGGATCAGCGCCTCGGCCTCGGGGTCGTATTCATCCCTCCAACTCTCGACCTGTCCCTCGGCCCTCAGGTAACGGGTCACCGGCAGCCCGTCCTGCGATTCGGCGGCCACGGTCGCCTGTGCGGCGCGTTGACCGGAGCCGGCCAGCACCTCGCACTCATGTCCTCGCGCCGACAGCTCCCGGCTGACGGCCTCGCAATACCGCTCGGTCCCGGCGGTCGACTCCGGCGGAAAGCCGTGCACGATCTGAAGGATTCGCATAAGGGTCTACCCTGCCTGAAACGCTTCGACGTACCGGGCCCACGGGGCCACAAGGGTGCGATAGGCATTCAGGCCGGACATCATATGAAGCAGGTCGTTATAGCGGAGCTGGCTGGCGTACTGCTCGACGGCGTTGCGCTTGAGATCCCAGACAGGCGTGATGTTCAGGCAGTGGGTCGGCTGCACCGTCGCCCAGACCTCATAGCAAAAGTCGCCGCACGGCGGTCGGTACTGCCGGAGCGCCTCTTGCGCGGCCAGTCCCAACGCCCAGTGATCGGCATGGAGTTCCAATGTCGACGGACGGTACACGATGTCCGGTCGATCCGCAACAAGCCGCGCCTGAAGACGCACCGCCAGATCGGTCGCCTCGGCAAGCTGTCCGTCGGGATAGCCCCAAAACTCGAGCGTGTCGATCCCGAGAATCGACGCCGCCCGTCCGGCCTCCTCGCGGCGCAACGCCGGATAATCGCAATCCCGGTAATACCCCATCGGGTCGCCGGCGGCCCCGTCGGTGGCGACAACCACTGTCACACGATCGCCCTGTCGATGGTGCAGCGCAATCACCCCACCGCAACCCAGACTCTCGTCATCGGGGTGCGGCGCCAGGACCAGCACCGACCCCCTGGGCGGCTCGGCGATGATCTGGGGAAACTTCGGCGGTCCCATCATTCCATCCTTTGCCTCTTACCCTCGCGTCGGACTCAAAAGATGTCCGAGTCCCCCATCGTGTAGTACCATCGCGTATTCGCCCACTCAAAAGAGACGCGAGGATCCGTGGCCAGCGCGACCAGGTGGTAGATGGTAGGTTCCGTTCGATACCCCTGCTCACACAGAAAGCGATACGGCCGGGAATGTGGAGAGAACCAGGCGCGGAGTTGCGCCATCCCGGCCTCACGGGCCAGCGCCTCGCAGTGGGCCAGCAGCCGTTCGGCTGTCGATGTCGCGTCGGGCGGGACCAACCAGTCGACCAGGCAGGCGATCGGCTGATCCGCCCAGCCGAGGCGCAGCACCGCCGCCCCTGCCGGGGCGCTTGTCCACGGCCGTCTGGCCGCCACCATCGCGTAGGTCACATCCGGACAGTCGGCGTATCGCCAGTTGAGATAGCTCGCATCGCGGATGATCGCGACGCCGGCCTGGGGGGACGCGCAACGCCGCCACAATGCCGCCGCCTCATCCCCGAACCGCGCCACCCGCTCGCACCGCACCGACCAGGGTCTGGAGGGCCGGGGCGCACCCGCAGCGGTCAGGTCTTTGATGAGCCACTGAATCGGGTGAAGGGGGGTATACCCGACGGACCTGGCGCCGATCCGCAGCGCCTCCGGCGTCGGGAACCCGTAGCCGACCAACGCCTGTCCGCCGCGAAGAAATGCCAGAACCGACCGGTCGGCCAGGACGGCAAACAGGCCGGGCCGCTTCAATCCCATCCGGAAGCGGGGGTCGACCATCACATCGATCACCTGGATCAGGGTGACCGTCTCATCGCCCCACCCGGTTCGAACCGGCAGCAGGGCATACTGCCCGACGAGCGCGCCGTCCGGCGCCTCAGCCAGCCGCACAACATACGAGCCGGCCGGGTTATCCCGGAATTTCCATCGCCAATGCTCGAGCGAGCGTTTCACCCCGAACACGCGTTGAAACAGCTCCAGGATCTGCGCCTCGTCCCCATCCCGATACGGACGCACGATCCACCGGCCGGCGGGATCCTCGTAGACATCGTTCGCCACGCCCTCGGCCAGCGGCGTGCGGGCGTCACGCATCGACAACGTCCCATGCAACCTGCCGCGGCTTCGGGAGCTCCGAGGGAAGATCCGTCTCCCAGCGGTGATTCAGGTAACACAATCCGATAGCCTGCTCGCGCTGCGCCACGCGGAATTTCCATTCCCGCTCCCGCTGATCATAGACATGCAGGCCGTGCTCATCAAGCAGATACACCGTCACGGCATAATCCCCGGACAGCAGCGACAGATCCGGAATCCGCAGCCGGACACGCCCGCTGTGCCTGGGCGTCGTAACCCCGGCAACGTGCGTGCCGGTCCCGAAGCATTGCACGCCGTCATTCCTCCACACCACGATGCCGACATGAACCTCCGCAGGCGGTTGAGGAACCTCGTACTGCACGGTGATGCCCAGCTCGTCGCCCGTCATAAATTGATCCCGCTCGATCGGATCGTCGCCTCGCGTCAACGCCACCTTGGCAATCCAGGGAAAGGTCTGGCGGTCGCCCTGCAACGGCGACGGATCCGCGCGGGGCAGCTCCCGTTCCCGCAGATAGTTCTCATACGCGCCAACGACCCTCGAGGGATCGCCGGCCTGAGCGACGCATCCATCTTTCAGCCAGATCACCTCATCGCAGATCAGGCGAATCTGGTACAGGCTGTGAGAACAGAACAGGATCGTCTTCCCCGCCTTTCTGAAACCGTCGATCCGGTCGATGCACCGTTTTTGAAAGTACTGATCCCCCACCGACAGCGCCTCATCGATGATCAGGACATCGGGATCGACGTTAGTCGCCACGGCAAAGGCCAGGCGCACATACATCCCCGTCGAGTACATCTTGACGGGACGGTCGAGGAAGTCGCCGATCTCCGCAAAGGCGGCCACCTCCGGAAGCCGCCGCTCCATCTCGCGGGTCGGGATCCCCAGGATCGCGCCGCTCATCACCACATTCTCGCGTCCCGTGAACTCCGGATTGAACCCCGCCCCCAATTCAAGGATGGTCGAAATGCGGCCCTTCACGGCGACCGTTCCATCGGTCGGTCTGAGCGTGCCGGCCACCAGTTGCAGTAGCGTACTTTTGCCCGCGCCGTTGTCGCCGATCAGACCGACCGTCGAGCCGACCCCGGCGTGGAAGCTCACGTCCCGCAAGGCCCAAAACGGCTCGTGGAAGCGTCGGCGACCTCGAAAGAGCGCCTCCTTCAGGCGGTCCTTCGGATTGGCGTAGATCCGGTACACCTTGGACAGCGAATGGGCGTCAATGGCATACATCGTCGCGTCCGGATGCTTCAGATCACATCGGCAAAGGCCGGCGACATCCGCCGAAAGACCCTGTGCCCCACCAGAAAGATCGCAGACGAGCTGCCCACCAGCAGGGCGATCGGCTGCCAGCCCGGCGCCGTTCCGCTAAGGATCACCGACCGGTAGCCGTTCACGACGGCGTGCAGGGGATTGAAATCGAGCAGCCAGTGCAGTTGAGCCGGCACGGCCGACGGCGGATAGAAGATCGGCGTCAGGAAGACCCAGAGGGTCAGGAGCATCCCAAGCACCTGGCCAAGGTCGCGCACAAACACCGTGATCCCGGCAATGATCCAGGCCAGCCCCACCGTCAACATGAACTGGCAGATGAGGATCAGCGGGAGCGCACACACGAGCCAGGTAAATCGGTGCATGGTCCACATCAGCGCGCCGAACAGGATAGTGAGGCCGATCAGCTCATTGACCAATCCCGACACGACAGGATACACCGGCAACACCTCGGCGGGAAAGATTGTCCGTTTGATGAGATTGCTGTGCTCCAGAATCACACCCGTCGATCGATTCAATCCCTCCGACACCGCCATCCACGGCAGCAATCCGCAGAAGAGGTATACGGCAAAGGAGTCCGTCCCATCAGACGCCCCCACGCGGACCTTCATGACCGTGGAAAAGACGAACGTGTAGAGCAGCAGCATGACCAGCGGATGAACCACCGACCAGAGGACGCCGAGGGTCGATCCCCTGTAGCGCGCCAGCAGATCCCGCTTGACAAAGCTCCTGATCAGGGCCCAGTGCCGGTAGAGCACCGTGATAGCCGCCATACATGATCCTCCGCACGGTATCCTGGGCTGCGCAACGCCTGCAACCCGTGCCTTTCAGAATACTAAAAACGACGCCGCCGGGCAACGGCAATCGGTTCCCGCTTCATAGGGATTGACGGGGATCGCCGCCCCGGCTATCATCTCGCCGCCGGCATTTCCCACGTCAGGTCATTGAACATATGAGGAGGCCCGCCATGCCGTCGTCGCCGCACCGATCCAGGACGCCCCTGCATCTCTCGCTCATCATGGCGACGAGCCTGCTCGCCTGGGCCCCATCCCTGTTCGGGTATTTCCTGTCGGACGACTTCAACGTCGTCACCCTCCTGAACCGCAATCGGACCGCTGTCGATTGGCCAAACGTGCTGTCGGATTTCTACACCGTATATCGGGGCGACCTGACCTATTCCTATTACCGGCCGATGATCACCCTCTCCGGCGGAATCGATCTGAGCCTCTGGGGATTCACGGCCGCAGGCCCGCATCTGACGAACATGATCCTGAACGCGCTGAACGGCGGCCTGGTCTACGGCATCGCCGCCAGGCCGCCGATCTCCTCGCCGGCCGTCGGGCTGACGGCGGCGCTCCTGTTCGCCCTCCATCCGCTTCACCCCGAAGCCGTCTACTGGCTCGTCGGCCGGACCGAACTGATCATGGCCTGCTTCGCCCTGCTGGCCATCCTGCTGTATCTTGTCTATACGGACCGCAACGGACGGCTGCCGTACCTGGGATCGCTGCTGTCGTTCGCGCTTGCCCTCGGCTCGAAAGAGACCGCCGTGGTCGTTCCCGTCGCCCTGACGTGGTATCACCTGATGCTCCGGCATTCCGGCCGCACCCGTCCGGCCCTACCTCCGGCGGCGTCGCTCCTGCCGTACTACCTGCTGCTGGGCGCCTACTTCGGCCTTCGAAAGGCGCTGACGGGGCATGTCATCGGGCAGTACGGCCCCATGGGCGTCAACCCCTCAGACCCCTTCCTGATGTCGCTGGGGCTCGGCCGTCTGTTTCTGTGCCTGCTGTTTCCGGCGGGATCGCTGCTGACGCCTGCGGGAGACGCCGTAATCGGCGACACGGCCAGACGGCTGCTCGGACTTATTCCATGGCTGTCGGCCGCGGTCGTCGCGGTGATCGCGATGGCTGGAAGCCGGCGCAGGACCGTGCCGTTCTGTCTCGGCCTGACGGTGATCTTCGCTATGCCCGTACTCAGCGTCCTGGCGGTATGGGGATCGCCGGACCTTTTCTCGAGACTGTACTATCTGCCGTCGGCGGCGTTCTGTCTCCTGGTCGGCGTCCTGCTCGACAACAGTCGTGGCCCTGTTCGCCGGTACGGCACACCGATCCTGCTCCTGGCATCCGCATCTCTCCTGGCGGTCAACAGCCTCCCCTGGATACAGGCCGGCCGCATCGCTCGGACTATCCTGGCGCAGATCGGACAGACCGCCGACGAACCCGGCGCGCGCGCGGTCCTCGTCATCGGCAACCCGGACTTCCATTTCGGGGCTGAACTGTTCGGCGAGGAAGGCTGGGCCTTGCCGATCGCCGCCGCCCCTCCGTTCGTGACCGTCCCGCCGTCCGTCCGCATCCTGCATCATCCCGGCAACCCCTGTGCGCCGCTGCGCGACGGCCTCATCCAGAGGGACGACAAGACGGTCATCCTTGCATGGGATCGCGCAGCGCAGCGGCTGACCCCGCTGACCTGGGACCGGCTTACGACCGACTGCTCGACGGGGCGCTAGGACTCGGATGGGGAGGGCTTGATCCACGACCAGCAGCCCAGCGCGCGGCAGGTATCCGGATCGACGGCCCGCACATAGTAGCGTCCGGGCATGAGACGGTCCCACACCGCCCGGGACAGCGCGAAGGCGGACCCGGGCACAAAGGCGCCGGCTGACGGCACGCCCCACCGATCAGGACTGATCTGCCACAGCCGCGCCTGCTCCGACGCCGATCCGACCGGAAGCTCGAACCGGGGCGGTTGCATCACCGCGCCGAGATCGATGACGCCGATTCGATCCGCCGCCTCGCTCCGATGCGCCGCGCGCCGGCCCAGCGCCAGCGCAGCCCGGTGCATCGCAGCCCCCAGCGGGCCATAGTGCACCCGCACAAACCGGCGCTCCGAGACCATGGCGTGGCTCCAGGCCCCGTGCGGATCGGCCTGCGCGCTCTGATTGTAGTAGTGAACGACCTCCGCCGCCGGCGCCACGACCAGCCGCAACCCCTGCCGACGGATGCGGCGGCACAGATCGGCATCCTCATAGTACAGGAAAAAGCCGGGATCGAATCCGCCCACGCGCCGCAGCGTCTCCCGATCGACCATCAGGCAGGCGCCCGAGAGCATCGTGACCGTCATCGGGACCTCGGCGCGCCAGAACCGGATGGCCTCCTGAAGCCATCGCCGTGTACGCCATCGCCGGATCCACGGGACCGCCTCCCCTAGCGCCCGGCCGATCAGAAACGACAGCGACGGCGGATCGCCCGGCGGCAGTTGAAGCGTCCGTTCGTCGTCGGCCCAGATCCTGGGTCCGACCATCCCGGCCCCGGGGTGCCGATCCAGACAGCGACGCAGCGCCTCAACCGATCCGTCCAACAGTCGGGTATCGGGGTTCAGAAGGAAGACGTAACGGCCGCGCGCTCGCTCGATCCCCTGATTGTTGGCGGCGGCAAACCCCAGGTTGGTCCGGTTCCGGATGACGGCGACCGAGGGGGGCAGGCGCTCCAGCATCGCGGCGTCCGCATCCCGTGAGGCATTGTCGATCACCACAATCTCGAAGCGGCCGTTGCGCCCATCCGACCCCGCGAAGCGCTGCGCCGACACGGACTCGACCGCCTGCAGGACGAGGTCGCTCACATTGTAGTTGACGATGATGACGGACAGATCGACCGACCCGACGTCTGTCACTGCGCTGCCGCCGCCACATACAGGTACTGGGTGACGCCGGCCTCCTCAACGAGGGTCGAGACATCGAGCGACAGACCCCGACAGACCTCGACCAGCGGTGTAAGATCAGGGATCCCGGCCGACCGGATCGGCTCGATCTGCATCACCCTGAACCCGGCCGATTCGATAAGGGCCCGACCGCTTGTCCTGGTAAAGAACCGAAGGTGCCCGTGGTCCAGGATACCCGCCGGCAGATAGGTCCACTCCCCCTCGAGAAGCCCCCCCAACACCGACCAGTGCCGGATATTCGGCAGGCTTGCGATCAGCCGCCCCTCCGGCGCCAGCAGGGGCGCCAGGCGCCCGAGCAGCCCCCAGGGATCGCGCAGGTGCTCCAGGATATCGGCCAGGACGACGGCATCAAAGCTCGCCGCCTCGCGCGGCCACTCCAGGCTCTCGATATCGCCGACATACACGTCATCCAACACCCGCCGCGCCGCCTCCGCCGCAACCGGGTCGATCTCGACGCCGATCACCCGCACCGAGCGCGCCTGCTTCAAGGCGGCCCCGAGCGCGCCTGTCCCGCATCCGACGTCCAGGATCGTGGAGGCGGTCTGCGGGATCAGCGCCGCCACCTCGGGACGGAGCTGCGCGTAGTATGCCGCAAAGGAGTGGACGTAGGTATCCAGCGCGACCGCCATCCCGCGACCGGCCGCGCGCAACGCGCGAGGCAGATCCGCCGGCGTCGTGTTCGGGTCGACCTCGGCAAGACAGGCGCAGGACGACAGGATGCAGCAGGGATGCAGCGTCTCGACCGGTTCAATTCTCCCCCCGCCGGCCCTGGCGATCTGTTCGGCAAAGCGGAGAAACCCGGGGATATCCTGATAGTCGCCCGATCGGTACTGCGCCCCACGAGCGCCATTCGACAGGGGACCGATCGCCGCCGCCCCCGACCGGGTCAACCCGCGCACCAGACGATCGGCCCAGCCGGGGCAGACCGCAACCGTGTCGTCGAGGACTGCCACAAACGGGCTATCGAGCCCGGCCCTGATCTCGCCGAGGCGGGTGTCGCCCCGCATCTCGACGATCCGGTCCAGCCCGGGGGTATAGGCGATCAGGCTGTCCCGGCACAGTTGCGCCGTCAGACGCTGTCGCCCCCCGGACCGGCCCTCCGCCGTCCGGCGAATCACGATGCTCAGGGTACCCACTGTGCTCCTCGACCCCGCGCGTGCGGGCTTCGACCATCCGCCACACTCACGGCTTCGCGCTACTTTTTAGAAATGCCTAAGGACCTATTACTCGGAGCGCAATAGAGCTTGCACCCCTCCTTTTATTAAAGGGGGAGGTTGCTTATCCCCCCCCTTTGATAAAAGGGGAGGTTGCTTATAATCCTCCCCCCTTTCATAAAGGGGGGCGAGGGGGGATTTGGGCGCTCAGGAAATCCCCCTCAATCCCCCTTTGCCAAAGGGGGAGGTTGCTTGAGATAAGAGGCAAGAGCGCAATTTATTACGTGCTCCCCTTAATAAGTGAGCGCTTATGCCCGTTCGTGGTTGGCCCTTCACTATATGTTACGGTCCCGAGGCGGGATCGCCGGAGAGGCGGATCGCGAGACCCATGCCGGACCCTGTGCCGGCAATCGTCTGGATGTACAGGCCGACCAGACCGATCGGTGTCCCGGCCCCATCGACCGCCGAATTCGTTACCGACAGCCAGCCGAACGCGGGTGTCGGGAAGACGCCGGCGACCTGACCGATAGGGAAGATCAGTTGATGACCGGTCACGATCGGCTCGGGCGAACCCGCCGATGCCTGCGGTGTCGCGCTCACCAGGGTCCATGGCGGCTCGGTATCGAGCGACACCCGGATATCCGCCTGAAGCGACGGATCGGGCAGCTCGCCGCCCGGCTGGGTCGGATGCGGCGCCGCCACCACCAACAGCCCGTCGGCGACGCTCCCTTCGCTCAACGCGCCTGGCGTCACAAATGCCGGCAGAAACAACCGCGCGGGATACGGCTCGAACGGCAGCGGCCCCCCCGGCGTGCGCCGCGCCGCCGCGCCATGATAGGCAATCCCCCAATCCTCGATCCCGTTGACGATCAGGGCCGTCCCGAGCAGCGCGTCCCCGCCAAAGGTCGCCACATCCACAAACCCCTGCCGGAAGAGTCCATCGGCCTCGGGTTGCAGAACGGCGGCCACATCCAGCAGGTCGACATCGCCCGCCGAGAGGGAGAGGCTGCTGTCCCGCCGAAGGCCGCTCGGATCGTAGAACTCAAGGTGGAGGGTCGCCGGACTGAGGCCGACATTCGTGAACGCCAGAAAGGTCGACATCCCGGGCCGGATGTCGTAATAGGGAAAGACGATCCGCGAGCCGGGGATCAGCTCGCTGTTCGTCGCCGCGAGGGCCGGCGTCCGGTACGGAAGGCTCACGAGGAACAGCAGGCAGAGCAGGACGTGCCGGCTCAGCCGTACCGTGCGTGAAAAGACGAAGGCTGGAGACATGCTCGTCACAGCAGGACGCGAGAGCGGCAGGTTCGACCGAAGCCGATCAGGGGTGGGGTGCCTGGCCCGGCTGGGCCGCCTCCTCCCGCTGCCGGATCCAGCCGATCAGCTCCTGCGTGATGTCGGCCGGTTGCGCCGGGTCGGCGCCGGAAAACCCCTCGCGCTGGAACATCCGCTTGCCGGTCTGCCGGTTGATGATGATGTCGTACCCCTGTTCCTGGCCGAATGTCTGGATGCGCTCCCGCAGTGCGGCAAACAGGATGTCAGGCGACCGGTATTTGACGACATCCCTGAGGTCCTCGGCTGTCTTGCCGTACAGCGTCTGCAGCGCCGCCACCCTCTCTTGCAGTCTCTTCTGGGCGGCAGCCTTGTCCTCCGGGCTGCCATGCGCCCGGGCCTCTGCATACGCCCGCCGCGCGTCATCGAGCGCCGCTTCCGCCCGTTTCCGTTCCTCCGGTCCCGGCCCCAACTGCGTCGCCGGATCGACCGCGGGCTTGACCTTCAGCTCCTCGTAGAATCGAATCAGCGCGGCGCTATCGACAATTCCCGCCTTTTCTGCCGCAAGCGCCGACGCCGTCACGGAACCCGACAACCATACCGAAAGGACCGCCGCGAGGACGAGCCGTCCTCTCCGCCAACCCGATTGCCGCCGATGTCGAATCTGGTCATCCACCGTGGTCCCTGCCTCCTTCACCCGTTCTGCCGACGAGCCCGCCACGTCGATCGCCCCATGCGCCACGATGCCGCCTATCCTACGAAAACGGCGCAAAGAAGTCAAGGAGTTGTGGACGCCGGGTAGTGCGCTAATTTGTGCTTCCCGTCTTGGTGGCGGCCTGGCGAGGAAGAGCCGCCATTCCATCTATGTCTCCTCGTGTGATTCTTCAAGAGCAAACGCCAACTGTTGATTCTTTTGCGGAAATGCTCTATTGTGGGATCTTGAGGAACTAATTGGGCAGAATCTCAAGTTATATATTGGTTAACTTTTCTCTTGACAGCTTGATACCCGTAGGGTAATGTTCATTCGTTGCCGAGACAAAGGCTGCTGCGGTGACCATAGAACATGGTAACTCTCCAGATCGTCCTACCGCTCTTACCCGCGATGAAGTGATGGCGGTCATTGAAGAATTTTCTCGGCTCCAGGTTAAATTAATCCCATCGAAGCACTTTCAGAAAAGCGGCAGGTCACGAAACGTCACAGTAAGTGATGCCATTGAAATACTGACCAGCGGAAAGCCAAACCGAGAGCCTGAATGGAACGACAATTACGGTGGATGGATATATTTCATCTGCGGCAAGGATGTCGAGGGAGATGATCTTGAGGTTCGAATCGGCATTACTGAGGACCGAACAGCTATTATTCTCGTGACGGTTGTTGAGCCACATTAGACTGAAGGAGGAGAATGTCCATGCGATGCTTGGAGTGTGGAACAAACACGAAAGCGCATCGTAGCCTTGAGTATCAGTATACGGAGAGTGGGCTGACCAATGTGGTGTTGAGCGGGATCACCGTTCATACATGCGAGAAGTGTCACGCGACGTATCCTGAGTTACCGGCGGTTCAGAGCCTTCACGCAGCGATTGCTAAGGCTTTTCTTTTTCGGCGCGGGGCGCTCTGTGGAGAAGAAGTGAGATTCCTGAGAAAGGAGATGGGTATTAAGGCAAAAGACTTTGCTGAAATGTTGGGTGTGACGAAGGTTGCCGTGTCACGTTGGGAACATAGTCAACGGCCTTTGGCGGCAGTGACCGACCGTCTCATCCGATGCGTGTTTCTGCTTCACCGACTCAAGCGGAAACGGCCTACTGAGATTCGAGCGCTGTTGGAAGAATTTCAGGTTCGACTTTCCGAGATCAAGAAGGAACCGTCTTCTCGGAAAACGCAAATCGATGTGGGGCGCGAGTTGGCCTCGGTCGCTTAAAATTGTGCGGTTGTAATGGGCCCTCAGAACACAAGCGGGACCCAGTCGGCGGACCATCAGAGACGGGAGGCTCCTTCATGTGGAAGAACCGGTTGAATCGGACACTGATCGTCGGAACGCTCGGCCTCGTGACACTCACCGCCTGCGCCGGCATCGGGTTGCAGGGCGGCAGTCGCGCCGAGGTCTCCGGCTATCTGGCGACCCTTCGGACGCACCAGCAGGCGGGTCAGACGGGCACGATTACCGGCCGTCTCTACCTCGCGCAGCCGGGGATCCCCACCCCGCTGATCGACTGGACCGTGACGCTGCTACCCCTGTCGCCGGAGCAGGAAACCGCCCTGCATCACGCCCAGGCGCCGTACCTCGAGGGCGACCGCCGACCGCTGTCGGCGGAGCAACTGGAGGCCGCCCGACACGTCATCGCGGCGCTGCGGGCCGCCGCCGAGACCGATGGCGAAGCCGGTCTCATTCGCACCGCCGTCACCAACCGCGTGGATGCGGCATTCACCTTCACCGACGTACCCGAGGGCCGGTGGCTGCTGACGGCCGAGCTGCCGGGCAAGCTGTCCACACTCCTCTGGGCCGTTCCCGTCTCTGTCACCGCCGGAAAGTCGACTGTCCGCATGCTGAACGACTCAGCCGTCTGGTTGGAGGGGTTGAACCGCTAGTGTCCTGAATCAGAAATCC
>PQAQ01000004.1 GCA_003105305.1 Candidatus Methylomirabilota bacterium | reverse complement strand
GATCGACGGCGGGTGCACGGCCATGTAAAACAGGGTAGAGGGTTCAGGGTATAGGGTCTCGCAAGACTGTCTGCTGCTGAGCTCTGTACCCCAAACCCCATACCCGAAACCCTAGGCCCTGGATTTCGTATGTCATACTTGGTGCTCGCCAGGCGATGGCGACCCCAAAACTTCGATGAGGTGGTGGGTCAGCGACCGGTCACTCAGACGCTGAAGAACGCCATCACCAAAGATCGCGTCGCGCACGCCCTGCTCTTTACAGGGCCGCGCGGGGTTGGAAAGACGACGACCGCCCGGATTCTGGCCAAGGCCCTCAACTGCGAGCGCGGTCGCACGCCCGACCCATGCGGCGAGTGCGCGAGTTGCCTGGCGATTGCGGCGGGCCGCTCCGTCGATTGCCTGGAGATCGACGGCGCCTCCAATCGTGGCATCGACGAGGTTCGGGAGCTGCGCGAGATCGTACGATATGCCCCATCGCGGGATAAGTGCAAGGTCATCATCATCGATGAGGTCCACATGCTGACCGAGCCGGCCTTCAACGCGTTGCTGAAGACGCTCGAGGAGCCGCCGCCGGGGGTCGTCTTCATCCTGGCGACCACGCATGCCCACAAGATCCCGCCCACCATCCTCTCGCGGTGTCAGCGTCACGATTTTCGACGTCTGGGACAGATCGAAATCCTCCCGCGGTTGCAGCAGATCGTTCATGACGAGGAGGTGACCGTGTCGGAGGGGGCCATGAAGGCGATCGCGCGCGCCGCAGAAGGGAGCCTCAGAGACGCCCAAAGCCTGCTGGATCAGGTCATTGCCTATAGCGGCGACGCGGTCGGCGAGGAGGACGTTGCGGTCGTGCTGGGATTGGTGGAGGGGGAGCTGCTCGCGCAGACGACCCAGGCGATCATCGAGCGCGACAGCAGCCGCGCCCTGACCGTGATTGAGTCGCTCAGCGCGCGAGGAGACGATCTTCAGCGGTTCTGCCAGGAACTGTTGGCCCACTTGCGCGATGTGATGATTTCGAAAGTCAGCAAAGACCCTGCGCCTTTGCTGCAGTTAAGCCGTGTACCGCCGGACACGGTTCGCTCGCAGGCCGCCGCGATGACGCTCGCCGACCTTGAAACCGTTTTTCAGATCCTGACCCGGGCCGAGTTCGAGATGCGACGGGCGCCATATCCGCGATTTGTTTTGGAGGTGGCGCTGGTCGAGGCGACGGAGGCGCGGTCGCTACAAACCCTCGAGACGCTCCTGGCGCGCCTGGCCTCCCTGGAGGAGAAGCTGCTAGACGGGCGAAGCGTTGGTCCGGCGCTACCCGCGCTCCCCCGCCGCGCTGTCGCCGCCGCGCCGCCGCCCCCTCTAGTCGAGGCGTCACCCCCACCCCCTCCGGCCGAAAGTGTGACGAGCCCGCAGGCAGGCTGGGGCCGTGTTGCGCGGTTGCTGGAACGGCAGAAGCGATCCCTCGCCGCGCTGCTCGCCGGGCCGAATGACGTAACACTCGACGGAGATCGGTTGATTGTCACGTTGCACAATGGGACCACCTTTGCGCGATCAATACTGGATGATCCCGAACACCGACGCCTCGTAGCCGACGCCGCAGCCGAGGTCTTTGCACGGCGCGTGACGGTGGAGTATCGATTCCAGGGCGCGAGCGCCGTATCCGGCCGGAGCGGTTCGGACGAACTTACCGCGGGTGGGCAGGACGAGTCGCGTCGGTCGCCGAGATCGGGTGAGGCGAGAAAGGCGCGAGACTCCCGGTTAAGCGCCGCCCCGGATCGGGGGGCGCCGCCGGCTGATCGCGAGGCGCTGCGGCGTCATCCGATGGTGCGCCGAGCCGTAGAGCTGTTTGACGGCCAGGTCGTTCAGGTCAGGGCGAAACAGCCCGAATAGGGCATGATGGGAGAATGCGATGAAGAACCTCGGAAATTTGATGAAGCAGGCGCAGCGAATGAAGGCCGAGGCTGAACGGATTCAGGCTGAGGCTGCGTCGAAACGGGTCGAGGGAACGGCGGGCGGCGGGATGGTCACCGTGGTCTGTAACGGCCAGGGTGAGGTGGTCTCGGTCACGATCGATCCGGAGGTTGCCGGCCCGGACGAGCTGGAGATGCTGCAGGACCTTGTGGTGGCGGCAACGAATGAGGCGCTCCGAAAGGCTCGCGAACTGCTGAGCCAGGAGATGGGTCGCCTGACCGGCGGGCTGGGACTGCCGCCGGGACTGATGTAGGGGCGCCGTGTCTCGCTACGCCCCGACCCTGGTTCGATTGATCGGCGAGCTGGTCCGCCTCCCCGGAATCGGCCCCAAGACCGCCCAACGCCTGACGTTTCACCTGCTCAAGGTCGGCAGGGAGGAGGCGCTCGCGTTAGCGCAGGCGATTATCGAACTGAAGGATCGTGTTCGAAGCTGCGCGACATGCTATAACATCTCCGAGGGCGACCAGTGTCCGATCTGCGCCGACCCGACGCGAGACGGATCGGTATTGTGCGTGGTGGAAGAGGCGAACGACCTCTGGGCCATCGAGAAGACCGCGACCTTCAAGGGGCGGTACCACGTGCTTGGGGGGGCGCTGTCACCGCTGGAGGGGCGCGGCCCTGACCAGTTGACGGCCAAGGCGCTGCTGCAGCGCCTGGAGGGCGGAGAGATCAAAGAGGTCATCCTGGCCACGAACCCAAACGTCGAGGGTGAGGCGACGGCGATGTATCTCTCGCGCCTGCTGAAGCCGTTGGCTGTTCGAGTCACGCGCATCGCGCGCGGCCTGCCGATGGGCAGCGACCTGGAGTACGCCGACGAGGTGACGCTGTCCAAGGCGTTGGAGGGACGGCGGGACCTGTAAGGCTCGCGAGCCAGAAAGTCGTTGCTCGCTTTCGGCAAGTGCGCTAAATTACAATCCGGCTTTCAGTCATGGCCTGCGGCTGATAGTTGACTGCTGAAAGCTGTTCTCAGTCTGCCAGTGATCCCCGGTAGCTCAATGGTGGAGCGAGCGGCTGTTAACCGCTAGGTTGTAGGTTCGAGCCCTACCCGGGGAGCCACTTCCTTGGCTGCGGCTGCAATACACTTCTCACCCCCAAACCTCTCCCCACGAGGCGAGGGGACACCAAAATGATCTCCTCTCCCCCATGTGAGGGAGAGGACGAAGGCGAGAAGGTGCGAATCAGCAACCTATGTCGTGTTGCCAGGAGACCAGATGCCTCAACATAGAGCGTTAGAGCAGTGGGTGGATCAGGTCGCGCGGGCCACTCGTCCGGATCGGATCCAGTGGTGTGATGGGTCGGAGGAGGAGCACCAGATCCTCGTTGAAGGAATGCTTCGGGATGGGACCCTGATTGACCTGAACCATCAGCGCTATCCCGGATGCTTCCTGCATCGGAGTCACCCGTCGGACGTTGCGCGGACCGAGCACCTGACCTTCATCTGCACGTCGCACAAAGACGACGCCGGCCCCACGAATAATTGGATGGCGCCGGCAGAGGCGCGCGCGCAGGTCGGGAAGCTCTTTGAGGGGAGCATGAAGGGCCGGACGATGTACGTCATCCCCTACCTGATGGGCCCGGCCGGTTCCCCCTACAGCAGGGTCGGCGTCGAGATCACCGACAGCGCCTACGTGGTCGTCAACATGCGGTTGATGACCCGCATGGGCAAGATCGCGCTTGAACGCCTTGGCGAATCGGACAGCTTTGTCCGCGGCCTGCATTCGCTTGGGGACCTGAACCCGGACCGTCGTTTCATCCTCCACTTCCCCGAGGAGCGTCTCATCTGGAGTATCGGGTCGGGATACGGGGGCAACGCCCTGTTGGGGAAGAAATGTCACGCCCTTCGGATCGCCAGTTGGATCGGTCGGGATGAGGGATGGCTGGCCGAGCATACCCTGATCATCGGCGTGGAAGATCCCTCGGGACGGGTCACGTATATGGCGGCCGCCTTTCCAAGCGCGTGCGGCAAGACCAACCTGGCCATGCTGGTCCCCCCTGCCGACTGTGCGGGCTACAAGGTATGGACCGTCGGGGACGACATCGCCTGGATGCACGTCGGAGAGGACGGGCGGCTGTGGGCCGTGAATCCGGAGGCCGGCTTTTTCGGTGTCGCGCCAGGCACCAATGCCAAGACCAATCCCAACATGATGGCGGCGATCGGTCACCGGACGATCTTCACCAATGTGGCCGTCACCCCGGACGGGGAGCCGTGGTGGGAGGGCAAAGGCCAGACGCCTCCCGACGGCCTGACCGACTGGCGGGGCAATCGGTGGACGTCCGGAGAGGGGCCAGCGGCCCATCCGAACTCGCGCTTTACGACGGCCGCCAGGCAGTGYCCGTCGATTTCCCCGCACTGGGAGAATCCGGAAGGGGTCCCCATCTCTGCYATCCTCTTTGGRGGACGCCGCGCCCGGGTCGCCCCGTTGGTCTATCAGTCATACGGMTGGCAGCACGGCGTCTTTGTCGGGGCCGGAATGGCGTCAGAGACGACCGCRGCTCAGTCGGGCGCGGTCGGGGTCACCCGGCGTGACCCGATGGCGATGGTCCCATTCTGTGGCTATCACATGGCCGACTATTTCACTCACTGGCTCGACATGGGCCAACGGATCGCTCAGCCTCCTGCGATCTTTCACGTCAACTGGTTTCGAACCGACAACAATGGTCGGTTCCTTTGGCCGGGCTTCGGCGAGAATATTCGCGTGCTGAAGTGGATCCTGGAGCGAGTCGATGGTCAGGGACAGGCGGTCGAGTCCCCCATTGGATTTATTCCTGCCCCCAATGCGTTGGATCTGGAGGGCCTGAGATTGCCGGACGGCGCCGTCGATGAGCTGCTGAGGATCGATGCCGATGCCTGGGCGGCAGAGCAGGCGGAACAGGGCCTATTCTTCGACCGGCTGAACCCGCGCCTGCCCGCCCAGATTCGGGACGAGCATACGATGCTGCGCCAGCGGCTCAGCCGCCTCAACGTCGCCGTGCAGACCGCCGAGCCGCCACACACCCCATAGGCGCCAGCCGTTCCCCTGCGACCGGCTCGAATGCGCCCCTGAACTGGAGGACGATGATTGCCGGCGCGACCCGACGGGCACCAAGACCACGGAGGCAGATAGTGGAAGAGCAGCTTGTCGCCATCACGCTTCATCGAATCGCCGGCCAGAAGGTCTGCGGCGTCGTCACGCTGACCAGACAGCCTGATCGTTCGTGGTCAGGCAAGTGCGGCAAGTGCGGAGAGGAGTTCCGGGTGGAGCCGGACGCCCGGTTCGAGGGCCGCGTCCGCGCCATGAGGAACTGACGAATGCAGCGTCGCAGGCTTGGGCGCACGGACGCTCAAGTGTCGGAGATCGGATTCGGCGCCTGGGGGATCGGCAAGGGGTGGTGGGGCGAGACCGACGATGCGCTGTCGATCGCGACCCTGATCCGGGCGCTGGAGCTGGGCGTCACCTTTATTGATACCGCCCTTGCCTATGGCGACGGCCACAGCGAGCGAGTGATCGCCAAGGCCTTTGAGGAGGCCCGCCACCGCGTTTTTGTCGCCACGAAGGTTCCGCCGAAAAGCCGGGAATGGCCGCCCAGGGAGGGGACGACGGCGCGACAGGCCTTCTCGGCCGAATGGATCGTCACCTGCACAGAACAAAGCCTCCGAAACCTCAACGCGGAACGTCTGGACTTACAGCAACTCCATGTCTGGTGCGATGAGTGGCTTGGTGAAACCGAATGGCAGGAGGCGGTGCATCGACTGAAACAACAGGGGAAGATCCGGTTCTTCGGCGTGTCGATTATTGACCACCAGCCGGGTAGCGCCCTGGAACTCGTAGGATCCGGGCTGGTTGATACCGTCCAGGTAATCTACAATATCTTCGACCAGTCCCCTGAGGAAGCGCTGTTCCCGCTGTGTCAGGAGCAGAATGTCGGCGTGATCGCCAGGGTCCCTTTCGATGAGGGGGGCTTGACCGGAAACCTTACACCTGACACCACCTTTCCCCAGAAATCGGTACAAACCTTTTACTTTCGCGACAACCGGCTGCGGGAGACGTGCGAGCGCGTCGATCGACTCCGACCGCTGCTGGGAGGCGGGTTCAAGACCGTAGCGCAGCTTGCACTCAAATTCTGCCTAAGCCACCCCGCGGTCTCGACCGTCATCCCCGGGATGCGCCGCCCTGCGCATGT
>PQAQ01000003.1 GCA_003105305.1 Candidatus Methylomirabilota bacterium | reverse complement strand
GAGGTCGGTTGCGCCTCCTGCCGGCCGATCGGCCGGCGCGCGAACCGAACGGGGTACGAATCCAGTGGCTCTGTCCGCCCCATCTGTCCCGAACATCGCTGAGCCGTCACGGGAACGGAGGCGCGCGGCCTCACCTGCCGGACTCCGCCCGCTCCTCAAATCTCTCATCGTCCTCACCACCATCACGGCCCTGTTCACAGCCGGCGCGAGTCGAGCCGACGTCGGCGCCACCATGCGAAAAGGCGGGGCCGTCCAACCCGCGGCGCTCACCGGTCAGCTTCTGGTTGCCAGAGAGGAACTGCGGGATCCGCGATTCTTCCATGCCGTCATCTACATCCTCCATCACAACCCGGAGGAGGGCGCGATGGGCCTCATCGTGAATCGACCGGTCGAGGAGGCCGCCCTATCCGAACTCCTGGAGCAGGCCGGATTGAAAGCCACGGGGGTCAAAGGCAATATCCGCATCCATTTTGGAGGTCCGGTCGAGCCGGAGTTGGGATTCATCCTGCATACGGCGGACTACACCACTGAGGGTACCACCGTGATCAAGAACGGGATCGCCGTGACGACCCGGCCCGAGATTCTCCGCGCGATCGGCGCGGGAACCGGCCCGCGCAAGAGCCTGTTCGCGCTGGGCTATGCCGGATGGGCCCCCGGCCAACTTGAGACAGAAATGAAGGCGGGGGCCTGGGAGGTCGTCCCGGCTGATGACGCGCTCGTGTTTGACGAGCGCGCCGAGACGAAATGGGAGCGGGCCATGGCCCGACGCACGATCCGGCTGTAATCGCCACGCCGGTCGTTGAGCGGCAACGGGACACTTCTGATGTGGTCGGCGGAAATGTGTGATCACGAGAAACACGATAAAGTCGTTACGGAGCTTTGCCGATAGCTATAACATAGGGGTCTGCCTCGATACGGTCGATGCAACCATGACGGGCCGTCTCTCACCGATAAGGAGAATCCGATGACGCTGCGCATCGCTTGCGAAAAACAAGTGTACGGGTTATCGGCTATTGTCCTCGCCATCGCGCTGGTTGCGGTATGGGCCCCGCGGGCGGAGGCACAACCGGACCTGGTAACCCTTCCGCATCACACCCTCCCGGCGCTCCCGCGTCTCGCCGCCGAAGGCCGGGCCGATCGAAGCCGCGTGCTCGATCTCGTCGTGGGTCTCTCGTTGAGGAACGAACCGACCCTGGATGCGATCCTGGACGCCCAGCACGACCCATCCTCACCCTGGTTCCATCGCTGGCTGACACCGAATGAGTTCGCCGCCTGGTTCGCGCCCACCGCGCAGGACCATGACCAGGTGGTCCGGTGGCTCCGGTCACGCGGCCTCACCGTCACCCAGACGTGGCCGAACCGCCTCATTGTGAATGCGCGCGGCTCGGTCGCCAGGGTCGAAGCCGCGCTCGGCGTCTCAATCAACCGCTACCGCCGCGGCGGCCGGATCTATCACGCAAACGCCCAGGACCCCAAGCTGCCGGCGGAACTGGCCGGCATCATCAGCTCGATCCAGGGACTCGACGATTTGAGCCAACTGACGCCGCGCCTAAGCGCGACGCCTCACATCGCACCCACATCGGAGGGGTCGCCGCATTTGAAGCTCGGCAGCACGACACTGTTCGGTCCGAAGGACCTCCACGCGGCGTATAATTTCAACCCCCTGTTCAATGCCGGATTTAACGGCGCCGGCCAGAAGATTGCGATCGCGACAGCTTATACATTTAATGTCTCCGATATCAACAGGTTCGAACAGATCTCCGGTCTTCCAAAGAGTCCCACTACCCGCTTCCAGTGGTACTTTCCAACGGGAAGCACCAGACAGCTTGGCGACGAGACGACGTTGGATGTCGAATGGGCCGGCGCTATGGCCCCCGGCGCCGCTATCCAGGGGGTAATCGGGAAGAACGCGCTCCTCTCGACATTCACGACGGTCTATAACTATATCGTGACGAGGCTTCCATCCACGCGCGTCGTCAGCACCAGTTGGGGCCTCTGCGAGACACAGATGCCGTCGGCCGTCATGAGGAGCGATAATAATATCTTCAAGCAGGCAGCCGTCCAGGGTCAGAGCTGGTTTGCAGCCTCCGGCGATAACGGGGCCGACGACTGCGGGAACAGCGGGACGACCCGAGAGGTCGATTTTCCGGCCTCCAGTCCGTTTATCACAGGCGTCGGCGGCACCGCCTTGGCGACACCCTTCGACAGCACAGGCGCGGCCACAGGGTACGGCGGCGAGACGGCCTGGAGCGGAAGCGGCGGCGGGACGAGCCTCGTCTTCGGCAAGCCCGGTTACCAGACCGGTGTCACCCCGAATGACGCCAAACGCGACGTGCCGGACGTGAGCCTGGAGGCCGGTCCAAGCCCCGGCAACCTCCTCGTGTATAACGGCACGACCTATCGCGCCTGGGGCACCAGCCTGGCCGCCCCGCAATGGGCCGGACTCTTCGCGATTATCAATCAGCGAAAAGGGGGCACCGGGGTCGGGAACGCCAATTCGAGACTCTATAGTCTTGGCCTGACGGCCAACGGCTTCCATGACGTGACTGCGGGAAATAACACCAACGGGGCGACCGCCGGGTTTACGGCCGGGACCGGATACGATCAGGTCACCGGCTGGGGTTCATACAACGCGTATCAGCTTGCGATCAGCTACTAAGAGCTGCGTGACGGCGGTCCCGACGGCGGATCGCCGCGCGCCCGTGTGATTCGACGACCGGCAGGAGGCGTCTGCGTGACTGTGCGGTTGGACCCCGTTGTACTCGCTCGCATCCCCGCTCTGACCGCGCCCTTGGGCGATGTCGTCGCCCCGCTCCGTCGGATCGCCGAGGGGCAACTGCTTCAGGGGCGGGTGCTCGCGGCGCAGGACGGCCGGATCCTGATCGCTCTGCTGGGAAAACAGATCGCGGTTGACAGTCGTCTGCCGCTCCAGGTTGGGCAGGTCTTGAACCTGGCGGTGCGCGAGATCCGGACGGATCGGATCACCCTGCAGATCGTCCGCGAGACCGAAGGACAGGCGCCCGTCCTTGAACCGCTGACCGACCAGGATCTTGGAGAACTGCTGCTCGAGCAACATCTCCCAGCCGATCCTGCCAACGCGCAGATCGCCCGCGCGCTGATCCGCCAGGCACTCCCCGTCACCGACGCGATCGTTTCGGCCGCCCGTCGGGCGCTCTCATTCATCGACGCCCCGACGGCGACAGATGTGGACGCCGCGATCTTTCTGATGGCCAGGCAGTTACCCGTCACGCCGCAAAGCCTGGAGCTGGCAAAGGGCGCGCTGCTCCAATCGAACAATCTCGGCGCCGGCGTGCAGAGTCTGGCGACTCAGTTGGTGGAACTGCTGTCGCATGCGGCGCAAGCGGACGGCGTCTCGGATCTCCCGCCAGACCTGGTCGCCGCGGCGCAACAGACCCTGCAGGATCTTCCGCTGCTCCTGCCGGACCAGGCCCAGGGCCAGACGCTGGCCGCACTGACCCGACAGGCGCTGGACCGGATCGGCACGCCTATGGAGGCGCGCCTGGCAAGGCTTCTCGACGAATCCGACGCGGTCCCACCTGGGACCGGTCCGCCACAGGACCGGATAGAGATCGGGTCGCCGGTCATGGAGGCGGCAGAAGCCGCCATGCCCCGATCGCCCGCGTCTGCGTCGGAACGACACGCGGATGTCGCGCAGGCAGATGGGCGCGCTACGCTCCAGGCGACGCCGCACCGCGAGCTGCACGAGATCGCCCACGACTTTCGTCGGCAACTTGCCTCCCTCCGGGATACGATCGAGACGGCGGCGGCGGAGTTACCGCGCCGCCATCCGGCCGCGGCGCTGCTCCGCTCACTCGAGGCAACGATCCGCGAGATCACCTCACTGGTGGAACGGGAGCAGCTCGTCAACGCCGGGATGCCTCCGCCCACTCAGGCCCAGGGATACTTCCAGTTTCACCTGCCGATCGCCGTCGCCGGACAGCAGACGCCGGACACCGCCGAGGTGCGCCTGTATTACCGGCGGCGCGACCGCGACAAGCGGGTGCACCCGGACGACGCGCACCTGGCGTTTCTGCTGCAGATGAGCCGGCTGGGTCCGGTCGATGTCCATGTGGATGTCTACCACAACCATCTGCGCTGCCGGATCGAATGTTCGCGCCAGGACGCGGCAGATCGATTCCAGGAATCGTCGCATGAGCTGGAAGAGCGCCTTCAGGGAATCGGTTGGATCGTGGACTCGATTCGGACGGTGACGGTTGCCGAACCCGATGCGCCGACGGATCGAGCGTCTCAGTCGCCGCTCGTCGGGATCGACATCCGAGCGTAGGAGGGAGTGTGCGGAAGGCTGTTGCCCTGCAATACGACGCTGCCGAGCACGCGGCGCCTGAGGTCGTCGCCTCAGGCCGCGGGCCGATCGCGGACAAGATTATCGAACTGGCCAAGGCGCACGGCGTCCACATCAAGGAGGATCCAGATCTGGTCGAGGTCCTGTCCAGACTTCAGGTCGGCGACGCGATCCCGCCGGAGCTGTATGCGGTCGTCGCCGAGATCCTGGCCTTCGTCTATCGGGTCAACGCGAAGCGCCGGCCGCACGACGGCCCCCCTCACGCTCCTCCTCGACCGATCACCCGCGAACGCGGATAGACGGTCGGAGCCACGACGCCTGCCAGCGGGCCTGAACCGCCTGAAGGGCGACGACGGCCCCTAAGACCACAAGAGCCACCAGCCACAGCCCCGGCCTGTAGGAGTCGGTCAGATCCTTGACAAGTCCCAGCAACAGCGGCAGAACAAATCCACCAAGCCCGCCGACAGCGCCAACAATCCCGGTCGCAATCCCGACCTCATTTCGGAATCGCTGAGGGATTACCTGGAACAGCGCCCCGCTGCCGAGCCCCATGGCGGCCATGCTCAGGAAGAGGAGGACGATCATCACGGATAGGGAAGGCAACAGCCCCATGCCTATCGTAAGCACGCCGATCGCGCCCAAGACGATCGAGAGGAGCTTCACGCCGCCCACGCGGTCCGCGAGATACCCGCCGACCGGTCTGAACAGGCTTCCGGACAGGACGCACAGGGCGGCCATATTGCCCGCCATAACCCGCGAGAGCCCGTACTGATCATAGAATAAGACCGCCAGGAAGCTGGCCAGGCCGACGAACCCGCCGAAGGTGATGGCGTAGAAGAGACAGAAATACCAGCAGTCGCCTTCTGTGACAACCTTCATATAGCCCGACCAGCGTTGGGGCGCATCAGAGCGAGGATACTCCTTGGCGAATCGCCGGCTGATCGCCACGATCAACAGGGCAGGAAACAGCGCGATGCCGAAGACCTGACGCCATCCCGCCGCCTCGGCCAGCGGCGGCGCCAGGAAGGCCGCGAAGACGGTACCGACGTTACCCGCACCGACGATCCCATTGGCCAGCCCCTGGTGCAACGCCGGATACCAGCGACTGGTCAGGGGAATGGCGACGGCAAAGCTCGCCCCCGCCACGCCAAGCAGGAGTCCGATGATCATAACAGAGACCGCACCGTCGGCGACGAGCCATCCGCCCAGGAGCGGCAGGAGCGCGAGGGTCTGGAGCGCCGCGCTTATCCGTTTGGCGCCGAACCGATCGGCCAGAAATCCGACCGGGACCCTCAGAACCGAGCCGGTGAGGATCGGCGCGGCCGCCAGCGCCCCCTGCTGCGAGGCGCTGAGATCAAAGTCTTGCGCGATGAAGATGGTCAGGTTTCCGAGGAGCACCCAGATCATGCAATGGACGGTGAGATAGAGGAAGGAGCTGATCAGCGTAGTAAGGTGGCCTGCTTTCGCAAACTCTGTCACGCGCATGTCCCAACCTCGCGGCCGATTAACGGGAGCAGCGACGGGCGAAACGTATTGATTCCGTTGCGTAACGGCTGATTATAGCACCTCAGTCACCCCCGGCGTCACGAAAATCCTCTCTCTCTCTCTCTCTCTGCCGGCGCCAAGCAGAACCTGCGCGAGCGCCTGCGACAGTTGTGCCACCGTGAAGGGCTTGGTCAAGACCAGGTCCACCCCGGATCGGGCCACCATCTCCGGCTCCACCTCCTCGGCCCATCCCGTCACCATGATGACCGGACAGCTCGGACGGCGCGCCTTGACCGCAGCGGCCACGTCCCACCCGGACATCCCCGGCATACTGAGGTCGGTGATGACCAGGTCGAACCGACCGGTCTCCAGACACGCCAGACCGGCTTCTCCGCTCTTGACCAGCTCGACGTCGTGCCCGAGACCGCGCAGGAGATCCTGAATCGTCTCACCGATGAGGAGCATATCGTCGATGACGAGCACGCGAAGCGAACCGACCGAACCGGCGTACCGCTCCGCCGGCGGGGTCGGCGCGACGTCCTCCGACGCGACGGGCAGGCGCACAGTCACCGTCGTCCCATAACCGAGGGCGCTCGCCACCTCGATCGTCCCGCCGTATCGGTTGACGATGCCGCGGACCATGACGAGGCCGAGTCCGGTCCCCCGATCGCCTTTGGTGGTAAAGAATGTATCAAACACGCGAGCCCGCACCTCCTCCGACATTCCGACGCCGGTGTCGGCGACGACCAACTCGACCAGTTCGCGCCCGTCATCGCTGGATACGGACCGCGTCGTCATCGTGATGACCCCGCCGTTGGGAAGGGCGTCGACGGCGTTGCAGACGAGGTTCGTCAGCGCCGCGTTCAATTCCCCCGCTCGGCCGGTCACCGGCGGCACCTCGGCAAGATCCGTATGGAGCGCGATCGAGATTCCGTACAGTTGGGGTTCCGCCTGCCATCGAGGCTGGGTGGCCTCGACCACCTCCGCCACCACCTCATTCAGGGCGACCGCCGTGACGGGCTCCGCGTCGTGCTGGCGAGTGGCCTCGCGGATCCTTCGCACCACCTTCACCGCGGCCAGCACCGCCCGCTCCTGGCGGTCCAGACACCGGGCCGACTGGTCGCGTGAGATCGCATCGCGCTCGAGGGCCCGCCGCATAAGCTGCGTCTGACCCGCAATCGCCGTCAAGGCGTTATTGAAGTCATGGGCGACCCCGGCGGCCAGCTCGCCCATCGCCCGCAGACGCTCGGTCGCGATCAACTGTGCCTGAGCCTGCTGCAGCTCCTCGATCTGCTCCGCCAGGCGCCCATTCGCCCGCTGCAACTCCTCGTACAGACGGGCGTTGGTCACCGCCATGCCGATCGCGATCCCGATGCCCGTCAGCAGTCGCATGTCATCCTCTCCTACGGCACGCGTCTGCCGCATGGCAACATCGAAGACGCCGACCACCTGCCCTTTGGCCAGGAGCGGGACGGCCGCCAAGGTCGCAAACCCGGCCCCGATCAACTCCCACCGCAGCAGGCGGCGGTCGTTGGCGATGTCTGGGATGACGATCGCCTCTCCGGTCTGCATCACGTGCCCAGGGATCCCCTCTCCCACCGCAAATCGAGTGCGCGACCAGAAGGCCTCCGGATTGAGACCGCGATGTCGGATCAGACAGATATCCCCGATCACCGCGTCGAGCAACCAGATCTCTCCGGCCTCGGCCCCCGTCGCCGCCAGGGTCGCGTCGAGGGCGCGATCCAGCACCTCCTCGAGCGCCAGCGAACCGCTGACCATATACCCGACCCTGCTGACGGCCTCCAGATACCTGGCGCGGCGAACATATTGCTCGACCTCGGTCTGCAACTCCGCGTAACGCTGTTCGATGCCGATCTTCCCGTCGATCATCCGCCCCCCCCTTACTCTGATACGACGATCATGCGGGCGAACTCGGCCGTCGTCATATTGCGCATCCGACTCTCCGCGTCCAGCCGTCGCATCGCCTCAACCTCGGACAGCCCCAGCCGCCGCGCCAGCAACTCCTTTGCCCGATCGATCATCGTGCGCTCCTCGAACACCCGCTCCAGCGCCTGTACCCGCTCTTGCAGAATGCGAACCTTCACCTCCAGCCGCCGGATCGTCTCGTCCGGCACAATCGTCCACCGAGCGCCCGCATCGGCATACCAATCGACGTCGCTCATCGCGTATTCTCCTCTGTCGCGGTCTCGGAAAAAACAAAAGCCCTTCATCGACCACGCGATGAAAGGCTCCTTCACCCGCTCCGGACGGCCCCCATTAGCCGTCCTGGAGATGACGCAATCCTGACGTCTATCTATCGGCGCATGCGGATGTTCCCTTTAGATCCCTCCGTTCCCATGTGGTCGGTTCAGACGGCGGGCGGCGCAGACGGCCGGTCCGTCGTCCCCATAGGCTCAAACGCGGCCAGTTTGGCCTGCATGCGCTCTAACTCGTTAAGTCTCGCATCCAACGTCCCGGTCATGGCCTCCAGTTGCTGCGTCGCGCGCGCAAGCCGTTCATACAGCCTGGCGTTGGCCGCCGCCATCCCCACCGCGGCCCCGATCGCGGTCAGCAGGCGCAGGTCGTCCTCGGTGACCGGACGCGCGTGCCGCGTAGCGACGTCGAGGGTGCCGATCACCTCGCCTTTGGCCCGGAGGGGGACCGCCGCCAGGGCCGTGAAGCCGGCGGCCACCACGCGGCGCCGGAGAAACCGGGGGTCGGCCGCCAGATCGGGTACCACCACCGGCTCGGCGGTCTGGGCCACCACGCCGGGGATCCCCTCGCCCAGGGCAAACTCCGGCCGCTCGCCGAACAGCTCGCCGTCACAGCCTCGTTGTCGGGCGAGGCGAAGCCGGCTGTCGGCGGCGTCGAGGAGCCAGATCTCTCCCGCCTCCATCGCCGTGGCC
>PQAQ01000002.1 GCA_003105305.1 Candidatus Methylomirabilota bacterium | reverse complement strand
AGAGGACGCGAGTGTCCTGTTTCTGAAATTCGTTACATATTTGTAGCCGTCATTCCGGCCAAGTCCGCATCGCGGGCGCGAGCCGGAATCCAGGAAATACCGAGAGTTCTGGATTCCCGCTTGCGCGGGAATGACGATGCATGGGGTACAGACTTATTCACCGGATTTCTGATTCAGGACACTAGTGCGCGCCGCCGAGGAACGAACGCCGGCGGCGGCGCGCGCCGAGGCCCAGGACCTCGCCGACCCACCAGATCAGCCCGATCGCGGTGGCAACCCAGCCAATGGTATCCGGCCGGCGGTCGCCGAACACCAGATGAACGGACGGCTGCGTCGGATAGACAATCATAAAGGCCGGCGACGCCAGATAGATCGTCTGCGCGCCCGCCACCCGCCACTTCGGATGATACGAGACCTTGATCAGGTGCGGCCGACCGGGGCAGCCGGTCTCGAACCGGATCTCCTGTTCCCCGATCGTCTCCGTCACCCGGCACGCCCCGGACAACGGGCGCTTCGGCGGTCCCGGGTCGAGCCCCTGAAACGGCAGCGCATCCGGGGGGGGCGGCTCGCCGCCCTGCGGAAAGATCACGGGGACCTCGGCCCAGTCGGGTCGCTGGAACCAGTTGTAGGCCAGCCGCTTCCAGTCCCGCTCGTCCGACACCGTCGGCACAAACGACAGCGGGGCGACGTAGCGCCCGTCCCCCGGCAGGACGTCATAGAGCGCGTACGGCTCGATGGTCACGGTCCGCCGAAAGGCCGGGTGGGCATCCAGGGCCGCCTTGACGGTCGGCGACACGGCGATAAATCCTTTGACGTTGAAGAGCGCCAGATGGGGAACGGCCCGATCCGGATCGAAGGGACTGCAGGTATACTGCGGAAACGGGCAGGAGGGCGTCGGCGTCAGCTCCGACTGCAGGTCGAAGATGAATGGGGCGCTCAGCGACGACTGCATGTACGCCCCCTCGAGCGTCGATCGGCCGGAAAACAGCGGGAGCGCCTCGAAGGCGCGCAGCGTCCCGGCCCCCTCCTGCATTCCGGAATGTTCATACATGATGCGCGGGTCCCGCGGCCCGCCCCGGAGCAGCTCATTCAGAACCCGATACGACTTCCAGAGCGGGGCCGCCTCCATCCCGCGATAGTTCGACACGACCCAGTGGCGACTGTAGGCCTGCTGTGAGAACACCCAGACGATCGTCAGCCCGGCGAAGCGCCAGCAGGGCCGCCGGCCGGCGGCGGGGCGCGATCCACAGCCAGGCCCGTCCCAATCCGGCCGCCGCAACCGGCGTCGTAAAGAACTGAGCGAGCGACAGGAACCGGATATCCACCAAGTTCAGGCGCGCGGCGACGGAAAACAGCAGGATCGCCAGCGCAATCGGAAAGCTCAGATAGTGGACCTGCCTGATCCAGTCCCGGTCGACGTCGCGCCGTCGCGACCGGACCAGGACCGCAAGGACGGTCGCACACGCCGCCGCGACGACCGGCCAGAGGATGACCGGCAGCGGCTCCCGCCACGACGCAAACTGCCAACTGATCGGCCAACCCGAGGTGTACGGGAGGGAGGCGATCAGCGGCAGGATCCAGAAGCCGAGCAGCAGCCCGCCGATGGCGTAGACCCGCAGCAGGTGCCACAGGGTCGCCCGCCGCTCGACGCCGAACACCAGGAAGAAGAGTCCCGCCCCGGCCGCCATCACCAGCGTATAGCCGTGGCTGAAGCCCACCAGCGCAAGCAGCCCCGCGCCCAACCATGCGTCCCGTTGCTTCTCGACCCCGCGATACAGGGCGCCCAGGAACAGGACCAGCAGCGGGAGCGAGAAGCTGTAGGCGAACTCGCCCGCCAGCGTGCTGGGGAGATTGCCGCCCCACATGGTGTTGCTCTCGATGAACAGAAAGCAGAGTGTCAGCAGCGCCCCGATGGCAGGCGCCGGGTAGGCCAGGCCGATCCAGCGCAGGGCGACGAACGACGCGAGCGGGAGCGCGAAGGTCCCGGCGACCGTCCCCAGCTTGAACGCCACTGGAAACGGAACGATCAGACTCAGGCCGGCAATGACGAGAAAGGCCAGGGGAAAGTAGAAGAGGAACAGGGGGAAACCGGCCAGGTTGCCGGGCATCCAGCCGACGAGACGGCCGTGGGGCAACAGATGGTGCCTGAGGTAGTCCGCCGCGACGTAATGATACAGGGTATCGCCGCCCGCGGTGATGGTCGGCAGCAGGAGGAGACCCGGGGGGAACTGCCAGATGAGCAGGCCGTAGATGCCGAGGAGCGTCCCCGCCGTGCTCAGGGCCTCCACGCCCTCGTGGCGAGCCGCGTGAAGATCGTCAGCGCTCTGCCGCATGCGTGAGGGCGCCGTCAATGGGCGGCGCAAATAACGAAGCGGGGATCGCTCCCCGCTTCAGGAATCGCTGCTGGTCCAGCAGAAGCCGCCCGGTCCGTGAGGCTAGTCGATAGTCTGTCTGGCCCGGATCATCCAGGCCATAAAGCCGAGCAGGGCCGCGCCGAAGATCATCATCCCCCACTCGCCGGTTGTCGGAATCGTCGGCGGGGGAAGTGTAGTAGTCGTCGTGGTCGTCGTGGTGGTGGTGGTCGTGGTGGTGGTGGTCGGCAGGAACTTCGACAACGCATCCGTCGCCCCGGTGACGGACTGTACCGTGCCGGTTACAAAGTTATCCATAAACCCGGCTGAGGCGCCTCCGCCGGTCAGCGTGGTCCCAGGGGTGAGCAGGGACGAGCTGTTCAGGACATAGATCACGCACTCCCCGTTTTCAAGGGTAAATCCGTCGGCTGGGGTCGCCGCGCCCTTCGCTATAGAGGTCGTCGGGCTGGCCGTGCCGAATCCGAACTGATTGGTGCCGGTCTGGGCGGAGGGTATCCCGCCGAGGTTATTCACGATGTCGGTCAGATGGGCCACATCACCGTAGCCGTTGATGACATTGCCCCCGCCGACGTCCCACGCCCCGTTTCCTGAATTGCCGGACGGATTAAAGGAGCCCGGAAGGGTACAGTTAAAAATCCCGGTCCGCCGCACGCTGGCTATCGGGAACAGGGGCGACACCGTGCCGCTGGCGACCAGCGTCCCGTCCTGATTCAGATCCGCAGACGTCGAGATCGCGCCGGTTGTGGCCCCCACGCCGGTGCTGGTCACCCGCAACTTCCCATGCTGGGTGTCGTTTCGCTGCGCCCAGTACACCGTCCCGTTGTCGGAGATATTGATGTTGTGTTGCATGTCCGCAAAACTCGGTCGCGACATCACCGTAAGGAGCAAGGAGGCCGCGAGGCACCCATGCAGGAACCACCGACTCACACCTCTGTACCGGATCATGTTTCCTCTCCTCTCTCCCGATGAGTCACGAGTCCGACAATAGCCCGATATTACGATTCGATGCGCGATACTCATCTCACATCTCAAAACAGCGTTTGTCAGAGCTTCTACCACACTCATTTTCACGTTGTCAAGCGATTTTTATGAAGACCGCACCTTATTTCCTCTCCATTCGATCCGGGTCGCACACCCACCGCATGATCGCCTCGTCCGGAACCCGGCGCGCCCCCCTGATCGCCAGGCGTTTCCGATACAGGGCCGGCAGGGCCGCAGCCAGCGACCGCGCGACGCGGACGCGCATACCGAGGTCGTGCCAGAGGGGTGTCGCCCGACGGCGGTTCCGGACGCGGACACACGAGGTGACGCTCCGTATCAGCACGGGCGCCAGGAACCGCGTCCATTCTCTCGCCGCCATGTCGGCCGGCGCATTCTTGAGCAGCATGGCCAGCCGATTCCGCAACACGTGAAAAACAAAAAACGGCGACCATTCGATACTGCTGCCGCAGTGGACATGGCGCACCACCGCGCGCGGGGCGTACACGACCTTCCACCCCTTCAGCCGGGCTCGCCACGCCAGATCGGTATCCTCGTAGTACATGAAGAAGTCGTCATCGAGCAGTCCGATGTCGTCCAACATCGCCCGGCGCAAAAGGACCGCGGCCCCGCACGCCGCGAAGACCTCCTCGGTCCGATCGTACTGACCGTCGTCGTCCTCGAAGCGCTGCCGGCCGTGTCTGACCAGCGCGCCCCGATCCCGGCCCGACCCGTCCGCCAGCAGAAGAGATCCGGCGTTCTGGATGACCGGTCGCGCCCGGCGGAGGACCGTCGGCGCAAGCGGCGCCTCGTATTCGCGCGGCTCGAACGCCGTGGCAAGCCGCGCGATCTGTTCGTCGCCCGCCCACAGGGAGACCGGGACGATCGGCGCGCCCGGCGGACGCGGGTTGGAGATGGAGAGGGTCAGACTCGCCGTCCGGTCGTCCGGAGAGACGGGCAGGCCGAGGACCGCCCGACCGCCCGACCACCGGCCGCGCCGCGCCCCGATTGTCTCTTCCCCGTAAAACCCTTCCAGGAACTCCGCGGGTCTCACGCCGCGGTCGCTCCGGACGGCCGCGTCCCACACGAGCACGCCCAACTCGCGAGAATCGCCGGACACGCCCAGGACGCTCGGCGTGAAGGGGACGGCCTCGAGGCGAAGCTGCAGCCGATCCTCCATCAGCAGGATCTTGGACGTGCAGGCGCCCACGAGCGGATCGGCCTCGCAGACCTCGACCAGGGCCGACAGCCAGCCCGGGTCGACCGTCGTGTCGTTGTTGAGGAGGGCCACGTACGCGCCGGCGGCCGCCCGGATCCCGGCATTATTGCCCCCGGCAAAACCCAGGTTCGACGGATTCTCCACGACCGTCACCCACGGAAACTGCTGCCGGACCAGGGGAATCGACCGGTCGGTAGAGGCGTTGTCGACCACGATCACCTCATGCCGGTCCCGCGGGTAATGAAGTCGCCCCAGCGCGGTGAGACACGGTCCCAGGAAATCCGCGCCGTTGTAATTCAGGACAATGACCGACACCAGGGGGGGCGTCATCACGTCGGTCATGGCGCGCCCGATCCGATGGCCCCCGACGATTCACACAGACGCCGAACCGCCCGTCGGGATTCGTCCGTCGCGAGGAATTCCCGCCCGAATACGCCGTACAGCTCGATCTGTAGTTGCCCTTCCCAGAACGCCACCGTCATCCGATCGGGATCCCGGCCCCAGAGGACGCGGTACAGGACCGGATCGTATGCCTGAAGCGGCAGGGCCCGCCGCGCGAATTCATCCGAGTCCAGGAAGGCGGCCATCGGCCGGCTCAGGTCGCCGGTCCTGAGGCTGCGATCGGTCCAATACGCGAGCCCGGCCTGATCCGGTTCTCTGCCCAACAGCTCCGTATAGAAGCGCCCGATGATGCGTCGCACCCCCGCCCCGCCCGGATCGTGAAAGAACGAGCCGTCCCACCTGAGCGTCGGTAGGAATCCCTGCCGGGCCAGACGCGCGCCAGCCGCCCGGATCCTGGCCTCCCAGTGGACCAGTCCTGTCGGATCCGGGTTCCGGCCAAGGAACGCCCGATACAAGAACGCGGCCAGCTCCCGGGGCGGCAGCGGGCGCGATGTCCACAGCTCGGTCGTATCGAAGACCGACTCGCCCAGCCGCTCGAAGCCCGCGGCATCACAGTGCGACCGGAGGAACCGCTCCCAGTACGCCAGCCATTCGTCGTCCGGTTCGCGGCCCAACGCCTCCCGGTGCACGCGAACGAGAAACGGCTCCAGCCCATTCGTCGTCGGCCGCTGCGGTCCGGCGGCGTCCGGCGCGGCCGACACCGCGACCCGTTCAAGGAGCCGCGTCAGATCGTAGACCGGCTGGCTGTCGGTCCAGGACCAGAGGCGCTCGGGGTGGCGATCCACATCGAGCGGATACCGGTTCCAGCTCCCGTCACTCACGGCGCCCAGGCCGTGCAGTCCGACCGACCAGACCGACAGGCCGACGACCGCATACCGTAACGCCGGTCGTGCCGACGTCGCCTGCAGGGGAGGGTACAGGTAGACGCAGAGGATCGGCATCAGATCGGTCAACAGGCGCGGGCCGATGCTGTGACCGCCCCACCACATCCCCCACTTGGCGGTCACCACAAGGAGAGGAAGAGGGCTGAGGCTGAGGTATCTGAGCGCGCGAAGCCCGGGGGCGCGCCAGATCAGGACCATGCCCCACACCGCGAAGACGAGCACGGGGGAATAGACCAGCAGTCCTCTGGCCGGACTGAACAGCAGTCCCTGCAGTCCCGCATGGAGCGGGTAGTCAAAGGAAGCCACATTGCGCACAAACAGACCCGGCGTCACGACGAAGGCGCCGAATCCGGTCGTGAAGGGAGAGCCAAAATACACGGTGTTGTAGCCGACGAACAGCAGCAGCGGCGGCAGCGCCCAGAGAAGGAATGAGGGGAGCGCGTGGCGGCGCTCCCGAATGATATAGGCGGCAATGGGCAGCGCGATGAGCAGATTCGAGGGCCGGGTAATGATCGCCATGGCCAGGCTGCCGCCCGCAATGGGAGTGGCCTGCGGCTCGCAGATCCCCCTGATCAGATAATAGATCGTAAGCGCCAGCCAGAGCTGACTGGGGCCGTGTTGCCAGAGCGCCTGGCTGCTCACGCTCAGGCTGCTGGTCCCCAGGCCGTAGATCAGGGCCACGGACCAGGCGATGGGCGGTCGCGTCAATCGACGCAACGCGGCGAACAGGACGACCGCCGAAAGGGCCGTCACAAGGGCCGCGGTCAGTCGCTCCAGACCGGCAACAAACGGCGAATCGGCGCTGATGCCGCCCAATACCGGAAGGAGATACACGGGCACGGCCGGCAGAGCCGTCCAGGGCGGATACGCCGACACGATATGGCCGTTGATCTCCCGGAGGAAGTACGGAAGCCGCTTCCGGTCCAGCCCGGGAAACTCATCAAGGTCGAGGTTGAACTCGCGCAGGATGCTGAGCGGCAGATACCGGGCCGGCATGATATCGCCGGAGGCCGGACCGGATCGCGGCGGCAACGTATAGACCAGTGTCAGCAGTACGAAGAGGCAGAAGGGGGATTGCAGCCGCGACGACACCGGGACGCCGAGTCGTCCGGCCCGCGTCCAGTACGCGGCGAGGGCCGACATCAGGGTCAGCAGGAGGGCGGTCCTGAAATGCGATGTGGAGAGCGGGACGGCGTCGATCCTGAGACCGGTTCCCGCCGTGAGGAGGAGACCGCACAGGTTGAGTCCCAAGAAAAGGCAGAGGGCGGCTGTCGCCCGTTCAGGCCATGAGAGACCTCCAATCCTGTCTGTCCATCGATGCCATTCGTTCATCATCCGCCGCCCCGATCACGGCACTCGAAGGCCCGTCTCTCCTGCCGTTCGCTTCACGGCCTCGAAGACAAGCGCATTCGGACCCAGGAGGCCGAGGAAGGGATGGCGCAGCCGGTACAGGTGCGTCGTGAATCCGATACGATCCAGCTTCAGCAGCATCTCCAGCGCAAAGATGGTATACACCAGGATCCCCCGATTCGGCCGGATCGGATCGTCGTGGTAGAGCGGCGTCCTGATAACGCGCGGGGTCCCGTCCTCCCCAAGGACCGCCCGGGTTTCATCGGCAAATTCGGTCTGGTAGAACGGCACCGTAAAGATGTGCCGGCCGCCCGGCCGCAACACCCGATGAACCTCCTGATGCGCCGTGTAGGGCTGCGGGATATGCTCAAAGACATCGGATGAGAGGACCAGATCGATGCTGTCATCCGGATATGACAGCCGCATCAGATCCTGATGCGGCACGCCGTTCACCACGGCGCCGCTGGGGAATTCCGGACCGACGTACTCGCTGCACAGGTAGTGTCGCAGCGTTGATAACGCGGCGTGGACGGGGCCGGCCGTCTCCGTGTTGTAGATGGCGAGCGCATCCCCGTCGCGGGCGGCGAGCTGCCGAAGCGACGTCACCCGGCGTCCCAGGACCTCCGACAGACGCGCGCAGATCACATAGGCGAGCTGACGCTGCCGGCTGATCGCGCCACAACCGGAACAGCGAACGGTCTCGCGGAGATTGTCGTGTTCGATCGCAAACCGTCGGATCCTTCCGCAGACGGAGCAGCGGGCGATACGAGCCCACCGCCATTTGACCATCAGCGATTCGAGCCGCGACGGGGCTGCAGGTTGAAGCGGGTAGATGCGGCACCGCTGAAGGGCGCGATCCTCGTTTGTCATCGACCCGGCACGGCGCGCTCAGGACGCATACGTGCGGATTGCCCGTTCAACCGGTTTCTTCATGGGTCCAGGGAGGCGTCGATACAGGCTCTCCAGAATGAGCGAATCGAAGTAAGAGGCGTGATTCCAGAGATCGGGAGACGGGCAGCGCTCGCAGACCAGGTTCAGTCCGGTCGGGACACCGGTCCGCATGAAGGTCCTGGCCGCCCGGTACGGCTCGCCGTT
>PQAQ01000001.1 GCA_003105305.1 Candidatus Methylomirabilota bacterium | reverse complement strand
ACGGTTCAGGTCAAGGCCATGCGCCCAGAGCGCGACGCCCTCGAAATCCGCTTCCCCCGCGTCGAAGGCTATCGCGTGGAGTTGCCGGAGGAGCGCCTGACCGCCGCCTTCACCGACGACTCCATTCTCGTACTCAGTCCCGACCTCGTCGGGCCGTCCATCACGCGCAACTCCGGTATCATCGGCGAAGTGGTGGACATGAGCCTTGAACATCTGGGCGACATGCGGCCCTCCACGCTCGTCTTCCACGTCACCCAGCGGCTGCTCTACACCAAGTGGCGCGATCCGGGCGAAGATCCGAAGCTCCACCTGTTCGGGCAACTCAAGCGCATCACCAAGCAATGGCTCGACACCTGCCTCGTGTGTAAAGGCGACACCTATCCCGCGCTGCTCATGTATCAGGAACTGGCCGACATGGCGTGCAACCGCATCACCGCAGCCATCACCCGAAGGTTCCTCGGTGAGCGTCCGATCAAGGCGCTGCTCGATCCGTACAATCCGACCGGCTCTACCAGGCATGTTCGGTTCAACACCTCGAAGGCCGACCGCTGGGAAACGAGTCGCAAATCCTGCCACATCAACTGGGTCGTCCTCGACAGCGACTGGGAGGCGGAATTCTGCCGCGTGGCGGAGGCGCATCCCAAGGTCCGCGCCTACGTGAAGAATCACAACCTCGGCCTTGAGGTCCCGTATCGCTACGGCTCCGAGACGCGAAAATATCTGCCCGACTTCATCGTGCTGGTGGATGACGGCCACGGCCCCGATGACCCGCTGCATCTCGTGGTCGAGGTCAAGGGGTACCGGCGCGAGGACGCGAAGGAGAAAAAATCCACAATGGACACCTACTGGGTGCCCGGCGTGAATCATCTCGGCACCCATGGCCGCTGGGCGTTCGCCGAGTTCGCCGAGGTCTACCAGATTCAGGCAGATTTCAAAGCCAAGGTCGAAAGCGAGTTCAACAAGATGATCGCGCAGGCGACCCAGCCATGACAAAGACACTATCCCACCCGGATTACCCGGCGTTCCTCGCGGCGTTGAAGGAACGCATCCTTCATGCCCGCACCGCCGCCGCCCGCGCGGTCAATCGTGAATTGATTCTTCTGTATTGGGACATCGGACGCGGCATCGTGGAGAAGCAGCAGGCGGCAGGGTGGGGAGATGCCGTGGTAGAACGCCTCGCCTCGGACCTGCGGGCCGAGTTCCCCAACATGCGCGGATTTTCCGTCGCGAACCTGTGGAGGATGAAGCAGGTCTACCTCGTGTATACGTCACCCGAATTTCTCGCACAGGCTGCGCGAGAATTAAAAAAGATGCACGGGCAATCTCCAGCACAAGCTGTTCCAGACATCATTTCACCTGATGCGGCGCGCGCGCAGACCGAGAAGACCGCAATTCTTCAACAGCCTGTTGAAGAATCGACCGCTCACGCCGATTTCGGCAAGAGCCCTGAATTTCTCGCACAAGCTGTGCGAGAATTAGTTGCCTCGATTCCTTGGGGGCATCATGTATTCATGCTGGGTAAGCTTGTCGCCCCCGCCGCCCGTCTCTACTACCTCCGCACCGCTGTCCAGCTTGGCTGGTCCCGCAATGTCCTGCTCAACCAGATCAAGGCCGGCGCGTACGAGCGGGCGGTGAAGGGAAAGAAGACACATAACTTCACCCTGGCCCTCCCGGAGCATTTCGGTAAGCAGGCGGATGAGATGATGAAGAGCCGGTACAACCTCGAGTTTCTCGGCATCAACCGGGCAGTCAAGGAACGCGAGATCGAAAACCGGCTCGTTTCCCATCTTCAGCGCTTTATCCTCGAACTCGGCTACGGCTTCTGCTTCGTCGGACGCCAATACCGCCTCGCCCTCGGGCAGAAGGAATACTTCGTGGACCTGCTCTTCTACCACCGCTTCCTCAAGGCCCTCGTTGCCTTCGACCTCAAGATCGGCCCTTTCGAGCCGGAACATGCAGGGAAGATGGATTTCTACCTCAACCTGCTGAACGAAAAGGAACGCGCTCCGGACGACCAGCCCGCCATCGGCATTATTCTCTGCGCGGAGAAGGACGACGTGGAGGTTGAGTTCGCGCTCAAGACGAAAACCAATCCCATTGGCGTCGCCGAATACCAACTCCTGCCCAAGCTCCCCACCAAGTTCAAGGGCCGCCTGCCTTCGGCAAAACAGCTCACCGACGCGGTTCGCAGGGCAAGGGATGATGGGTGAAGAGTGAAGTGGAACAACCACAAAGGCGGGATTTGCCTGAGCGAACGTTTGAATTCGCGCGGCGCGTGGTGAAGCTTTGTCAAATGATGGATCAGGCGCCTGGAATCAGCCGAACGTTATCCCGCCAACTGCTACGGTCGGGTACGTCAATCGGCGCGAATGTCGAAGAAGGGCAGGCCAGCCAGAGCCGAGCCGATTTTGTGGCAAAGTATTCTATTGCTTGTAAAGAGGCCCGTGAGACTCACTACTGGCTTCGATTGCTCTCGGCTTCAGAGATTGTACCCACAGAAAAGTTGAAAGACCTTCTTGATGAAGCAGACCAGCTTGTTGCGATCTTGATTTCGATTGTAAAGAAATGTAGGGCCAACAACCGAAAGGGAGACACGAAGCTTGAAGCGTGAATTACATCTTTCACTCTTCACCCTTCACTCTTAAATACTGATGGCCAAGAAATCTATCCCCAAATCCGTCGAGACCCTCAAGCACGACACCGACAAACGGAAGAACATCCCCACGGCGGAGTACCAGTCCGTCCTCAAGGCGGACGAGCAGAAGCCCGTGGAGATGCGCTACCCGCGCAACACCGACCTGGACCCTCAGCTCGTCTGGCGCGGGAAGGATGAGCAGGACTGGTCCGATCTCGTCGTGCATGCGCCGCCGCTGTACATCCAGGAAAAAGTTCATCCCAAGGTGTTGATCGACGACCTTCGGCGGTTAACCAGTGGCCAGTGGTCAGAAAGCAGTGGCCCGTGGTCAGTGGCTGGTGGTCAGCAACCGGCCACCGGTCACCGGCCACCGTTCACGGGCCACCAACTCGATCTGTTTGCCGACTTCAACGGCATACCCGCCGGTGTGGACAAGACCGAGTTCTACCAGCACGACCAGAACTGGAGCAACCGCATGATCCTCGGCGACTCCCTGCAGGTCATGGCCAGCCTGGCCGAGCGCGAGGGGTTGCGCGGCAAGGTGCAGTGCATCTATTTCGACCCGCCCTACGGCATCAAATTCAACAGCAACTTCCAGTGGTCCACCACTAGCCGCACTGTGACGGACGGCAAGGCCGACCACATCACCCGCGAGCCGGAACAGGTCAAAGCCTTCCGCGACACCTGGCGCGACGGCATCCATAGTTACCTCACCTATTTGCGTGACCGGTTGACGGTGGCCCGTGACCTGTTGACGGAAAGTGGTTCGATCTTTGTGCAGATTGGCGATGAAAACGTCCATCGGGTCCGAGCACTGATGGATGAGGTGTTTGGAGACCGGAACTTCGTTGCCATATGCACCGTGCGAAAAACGACGAGCGATTCTACAGAGTTACTCGGCTCAACATCCGACTTCGTGCTTTGGTATGCGAAGAGTCGAGAGGCCGCAAAGGCACACACAATCTGGGCGGTTCGTGGCGAAGAGGCGGAGGAGCGGTATTCGGGCGACTACGGGGACGGGCGGAAGTTTCAGCTCGGGGGAATTACGAGCTCACGTCCTCCAGGAGAGGGTGACCTGAAGGTATTCAAGTGGTTTGGTCGCAGCTTCGAAGCAGGAAACGCCACGTTTAAGACCACTGAACTCGGCTTAACAAGAGTGGCCAAGGCCGATCGGCTTGCGGTTACGAGTGGAGGAAAGCTGCGGTATCGCCGATTCCACAATGACTTCGGATATGCACCAATAGCTAACCTGTGGACTGACATTAGCGGCGCCGTGCAGAGTCGCTCCGATCCCAAGGTCTACGTAGTTCAGTCATCGACAACGATTGTAGAACGCTGCCTCCTCATGGCCACCGACCCTGGCGATCTCGTGCTTGATCCGACCTGCGGTTCCGGCACCACCGCCACTGTCGCCGAGCAGTGGGGCCGCCGCTGGATCAC